>NZ_JBWKME010000177.1:0-72806 GCF_056431085.1 Mesorhizobium waitakense
TGAATCACAACCCGCTGAAATCACTCACTTCTTTTTGGAGCAGATACTAAGAGATATGATGCCTGGAAGTACGAGGCGAGCGGCTCGAACAAAATGCGCAAGCTGGGCGAGCGGGCCAAGTCATTTGTCCGACAAGAGAGGTCCAGCCGTCAGGTCACGCGCAGCGATGCCGCTTGGGATGCAGCCTGTACATTACTGGCGACTGCCCTCTCTTCATCCGTGGGAATGACAAGCACGTTGACGCTGGAATCGGCAAGGCTGATCACGCTGGTGTTCACGGCCGGCATCGGCGAGAACGCACCGTTGGTCCGGGAGAAGATCGGTGCCGCGGCCGGTTGGCTCGGCGTCGGCATCGACCATGAGTTGAACCGGAGAGGCGAGGGCGCTTGCCGGCGACGATGACGTTGATGCGGTTCCATGTCTGCAGCACGTGATCGGTCACGCAAAGCAAGGTGTTGGCATCCGGCGGCAGATAGACGCGCACGATGTCGGCCTTCTTGTTGAGGGCGACATCGATGAAGCCGGGATCCTGATGGCTGAAGCCATTGTGTTCCTGGTGCCAGACATGGCTCGACAGCAGATAGTTCAGCGAGGCGACCGGCCGCCGCCACGGGATGTCACGGCAGGCATCAAGCCATTTCGCATGCTGGTTGAACATGGAATCGACGATGTGGATAAACGCCTCGTAACAGGAAAACAGGCCATGCCGCCCGGTCAAAAGATAGCCTTCGAGCCAACCCTGGCAGGTGTGCTCGGAGAGGATTTCCATGACCCTGCCGTCGCGGCCTAGATGAACGTCTTCGGGCAGGATCTTTTCCATCCAGGCGCGCTCGGTGGCTTCGAACACGTCCTGAAGCCGGTTCGAGGCCGTCTCGTCAGGGCCGACGATGCGGAAGTTCTTCGCGGCCTCGTTCAGTTCCATCACAGCCCGAAGGAAACCGCCCATTACACGTGTTGACTCGGCCTTCACGGCGCCGGGCCGAGCGACGGCCACGGCATGGTCCCGCAGCCCGGGCAAATCGAGGGTCCGGCGCAGCAGGCCGCCATTGGCATGCGGATTGGCGCTCATGCGCCGCGCGGCTTGCGGCGTGGTGGCACGGATCGCCTCGACAGGGGCACCAGCGGCATCGAACAACTCATCCGGCCGGTAGCTTTTCAGCCACTCCTCGAGCATCGTCAGATGCGCCGGATTTTCCGCAAGGCCAGACAACGGGACCTGGTGCGCACGCCAGAAGCCTTCGGTCTTCAGCCCGTCGACTTCCTTTGGACCGGTCCAGCCCTTCGGGCTTCGCAGCACGATCATGGGCCACTTCGGCCGCAACCCCGCGTCGGCAGATCCGCCGCGCGCACATTTCTGGATCACTTCGATGCGGTCCAGCGCATCGTCGAGCACTGTTGCCATCCGCTCGTGCATCAACGTCGGGTCATCGCCCTCGACGAAAAGTGGATCGTAGCCATAGCCGGTGAACAGCGCGCGCAGTTCCTCTTCGGGAATGCGGGCAAGGATAGTGGGATTGGCGATCTTGTAGCCGTTCAGATGCAGGATCGCCAGCACTGCCCCGTCACGCGCCGGGTTGAGAAACTTGTTTGAATGCCACGCGGCAGCCAATGGCCCGGTCTCCGCCTCACCGTCGCCGACAACGCAGGCAACGACAAGGTCTGGATTGTCGAAGGCTGCGCCAAAGGCATGAGAAAGCGAGTAGCCCAGTTCGCCACCCTCGTGGATCGAGCCCGGCACATCGGGCGCGGCATGGCTTGGAATTCCACCCGGAAAGGAGAACTGCCGGAACAGTTTGCGCATGCCTTGTTCGTCCAGGGATATGTCCGGACTAAGCTCGCTGTAAGTGCCTTCGAGATAGGCATTGGCGACCATCGCCGGACCGCCATGGCCCGGGCCGCAGACGTAGATCATGTTTGCATCCCTCAGCCGGATGGCGCGGTTGAGATGGGCATAGATGAAACTCAGGCCCGGCGATGTTCCCCAGTGGCCAAGCAGACGAGGCTTCACGTGTTCCAGCCGCAAAGGCTCCCGGAGCAGCGGATTGTCGAGCAAGTAGATCTGCCCGATCGTCAGATAGTTGGCGGCGCGCCAGTATGCATTGATGTCGTGCAACTGGCGTTCGGACAGCCGCCTGCCGGGGGTTGCTGTTGTCGTGTGCTCGGTCATGTCTGGCTCCCATAGTCCCCATTTGCGAATGCCGTCGGATCGCGACATCCGTCGCCGTCCATCGAGTCGCCGCGAATGGACAACCAACGCATTCGTGCGCCATTCGGTTCATGACTGCCGGACCAGTGCAGCAAGGTCGCCGTCAACCGGGCGTATGGCGGGCGGTCGTTTGCGCCATTCATAGTGGCGACGAACAGTGCGAGCTTTGATCCACCGCAAACGCGTTTGCATCAGGTGCCGAAGGCCGAACGCCTGGATCACAATGAGTTCGCTGGCTATTGCCAACCCCGTCGAAAATTCCCGGCTGACAACGCTGTCGAAATAGTCACGACAAGGGGAGTCTAGGTAGTATCCCGTAGGGACATAACCGAATTTCGCGCGGCGCGGATTCGAGCGATTGCTGTGACACGGATCAACCGGGGAAACAGCCATGCACGCCTACACGACCTCCAAAATTTCGCTGCCGTCGCATTTTGCCCAGCCGAGCCTGCCAGCGGCATTCGACCCGGCACCGCTGCAGCCGCTTAGCTTCTTTCCCGCCGGTGCGGAAATCTATGCCCAAGGCGAGAAGGCCGGAGCCTTCTACCAAATCGAGTTTGGGGCCGTTCGTGTGTACCGCCTGCTCGCCGATGGTCGCCGGCAGATAAGCGCCTTCCACCTTGCGGGAGAGACATTTGGCTTCGAAGCAGACACGACGCATCATTTCTTCGCCGAAGCAATCAACGCGACCGGGGTCCGCGTCTTCCGCATTGCCGCCGGGGCTGACATGTCTCATCAGTTGCTGCCGTTGGCGCTCAAGGGGCTGACCAGGGCGCAGGAGCACCTACTGGTCCTCGGCCGCCAGAACGCCATCGAGCGCGTCGCGGCGTTCCTGGTCGATATGGCAGAGCGCCAAGGCGGGCTTCGGCAGGTCGAGCTGCCGATGTCGCGCGTCGACATTGGCGACTATCTCGGCCTCACCATCGAGACGGTCTCAAGAATATTCACCAGGCTGAAGGAAAAGGGCATCATCCGCTTGATCAGCCTGCGCTGCGTCGAAATAATCAAACATGATGCGCTTCAGAATATGAGCGAGTGATCGCGGTTTCCATCAAAACAAGGCATTACACGCCGCCGCGTTATGCGAGCGCCGACCTTGCAGGGCAGCGCTTCGATTGGGGGGCTTTGAGGATAGGAGCGTTTGACAAGCGACGCTCTTCAGCCAGCCGCTTGAGCCGACTTGCGCCGCGCATCACTTACCGTCAACCAGACAGCGGAAACGAGGAAGTAGAAGGCGCCGAAGGCCGCATAGGGCGCGACGTTGGTGATGTCGATCGTCGCCGCACTGTCCGCCATCTTCACAAAGAAAATGCCTGCCAGTGCCGACTGAGCGCCGCTCAGCACCATTGCCCACTGCGCGCCGGACTTCCAGCGCTTGACCGCGGTTGCAAGCTGAAAAAGGCCCGACAGGACCGCCCAGACGCCGAAGACGGCGAGCACAGTGTTCATATCTTTGCCGAGAGCAATGGCGACTGCCACGGTGGTGATGATGCTGATCACGAAGTTGAGCAACTGCGTCTTGTTGCGGTTCAAGCCGCCGGTGCGCTGGGCGTCGATGAAGTTGGCCAGCGCATCCCAAGCCGGATAGGCGACCAGCATGATGGCTGCCAGGGGAGGCATTGTCTTGGCTACCGTGAAGGCCAGGAGGACCCAGGCGGTCGAAACGGCAAAGCGTGTGAAATAGTAGCTCTTAAGCCAGGTGGTTGAGGATTGGACCAGGTTGGCTTCAGTCATCTTAGCAAGCATTTTTGAATCTCCTTCGCGCTTGATATTGTCGCCTACCTACTAGAAGGTAGATATTGTGACGTCAACCACTTTCTTGGCTCGGCACGACCGATCAACCAAGTGGTGGCGGAGATCGTGAACCGTATTGGCCATACGAAATGGCCGACCCTAAGTTGCTACTTTCAGCACCGATGCACTGGAGGTCTCAACGGTCCCTGTGAGATGCGAATTTGGTTGCGGCGGCTCGCCGCCATGCCGCGCAAATAACTTGTTAGTGAACCTTCGCCGATAAGCGCTGCAAGGTCGGCGTCAGGATCGCGCCAAAGATGGCAGGGCTGCCATAGGCACGCGCCGACAACATCGCGCCATGGACAGTCGCCATGAAAGTCTCTGCCTCCAGCTCCGAAGAGCCGGCGAATTTGAGAACGCCCTGTTCAGCGCCCCGCTCCATGACCTTGGTCAACCAGGACGACAGAAATCGAAAGTAAGCCCGCACCTCGACGGCAACCTCAGGCGGGAGTGCCGGGAGTTCGCTGGCAAGCAGGGCGCAGACGCAAAACGGGATGCTCGCGTCTTCAATGCATTTTGCCCAGTAGCCAGCATAGGTTTGAAGCAGTGCAAGCGGGTCAGGGAGTTTACTTTCCAGATCTGCCATGCTGACCTCGGTACGCTCGCGATGGCGCGCCACAAGCGTGCGAACGAGGTCGACTTTGCTAGGGAAATGATGGTGGATACTCGCCTTGCGAATCCCCACCACGTCAGCGATATCAGCATAGCTGAAGCCGTTGTAGCCGCCCGAAACGATGAAGTTCCGCGCGGACGAGAGGATTTGATCGGACGTCATCAAAAGATTGCTCATGGCTGTTACCTACCTTCTAGTAGGATCGTTGGCAAGCGGATTTTGCGCTTTGTTCGTCCAAGTTGCCATGTTGGCGTTGTGGCTGGAGACCGATCCAGTCCGCTTCGCCAATATGGGAGTAAATCAGATTTAGGAAACGCTGGACGGAATCGAATTCCGTTCTGAAGATGGCGGCAGCGCGAAACGATCGCGCTGCCGCGATCCGTCTGAATGACACCCCGTGCGAGACGCCCTCAGCCAAAGGCGTGGCTTCGACTGCTGAATCGGGGCCAGCCTGGATTGCGTATCACCCTGAGCCGTTCTGGCGCCGGGATATCCACCACGAATAAGCCACACATGCGAGTGCTGCGGCCAGCAGGATAGCCAGCACCGCCGGGCCGATGCGATCGTCCGACAAGCCGAAAAGAGGCAGCGACACGGTGAGCAGCCCGGCCGCCCGAAAGACGAGGCCGCCGAAACGGTGAGTTCTCGTCCAGACGTCCCGATCCGCAAGGGTCCAGGGTGTTCTGATACCGAACCATCGGTTGGGCTGCAGGAGCGGCATTCGAGCACCGACGACGGTCATGATCACACCGAGGATGATCGGCATCAGCCGAAGGCGGTTCGTCTGGAATCCAAGCGCCGAAGCAATCAAGAAGGCCTGCAGCAGGATGAGCAGCAAAAGGCCGATGAGCCACGCATGGTCCGGCGCAAAACTTCTTGCGGGTCCGCCGGGTGCCTGCCTGTTCTCGACCTGCCGCCCCGGCCACAGGTGCAGAACCATCCACAGCACGGCGAGCAGCACCGGCGCACCAAGCAATGCGACCCAGCGGCCCGCAAAGACGTCCGCTTCGCCCGACGCCGACCAGTGAACCGCAATGCGTGCATCCGGCGACGTGAAGAGTGCCGCGACGATGCCGCTCAGTACCATCACAATGAGCGCTATCAGCCTTCGGAGAATGAGAGGTCTCCCTGTTCGACCATTTGCCAGTTCAGGCGGCCGGTTCGCAGCGCCGCGTCGGCTCGCGCTACCGCGAAGGAATGCTGCCCCGAATCGGCGTCAGGATCAACGGCATGGCCAAACACGGCCTCGCATTCGATGTGAGCCCAATGTAAACCCTTTCTTAACTCACATTAGCAACGGTTAAATAACGTACTTTTCTTGCCTGAAAACTGGCGATAGGGTAGTAATCTTTAAGTTTCCGCCGCGAATTTGGAAACAATATTACGCTGGCAAACTGACGATTGTCACATTCGAGAGGCATGGCCAACGCGCTCAGCGTAGGGGGAACCTATGGTGTCGCCTTATGCAGATTTCATAAAGAAGCTCCACAGGGACAAAGCGTTCCGGCAGGCATTCGCCGATGATCCGCGCGGCGTTCTTCGCGCGAGCGGGCTCGATCCAGACCTCCTTGACCTGCCTTCCAAGATCGATTTCGACGCGCTGGAACGGCGTATCGACGCGCAAATTTCCTCCGCTCCGCCGGATGCGGCCACACTGAGGCATGCGTCGGCACAGGAACTGTGGGACAGGTTCAATTTCATCCGCGTCAACTATGATCTTGCGTCGCCGTCGATCCCAGCGACGAGCATCATCTACGGTACGACGGCAACCACCTCCGTCATATCCCTTGTTACGGCGCAGGGCAGCGCAGCCCGCATGGATGTGGAGTTGGCGCGTCTCGGCCGGTTGCGCAAATTGACCCGGCTGCCAGCAACGGCCCTCAGTTTTACGGTGAGCGGACCGGACGGGAGATCACTGCACGGCCTCGGCATCGAAGCGATCAAGGCGCTGGTCGGCCGCCTGCGCTGAGCGGCCCGACGCCCGCAAGCATGCGAAGAACAAGGAGCTTGTCATGGGAACCGAAGCGGCGAGTTTCATCAACCGGTTGCGCAAGGACAAGGACTTTCGCCACCGCTTTGTCCAATCTCCCAAGGACGTGTTGTCGGAAGAGGGGCTGAACCCCGACGTGCTGGCGCTTCCCGACCGCATCGACGAACGGGATCTGCTGAAGAAACTCGAACACGTGTTTTCGGGGCGAGAGTGGCAAGACGAGTTCGCACGGGCCAAGCCGGAGACGTTGACGGCAGGGGAGTTGTGGGAGCGGTTCGGCGTGATCGGCTGGAGGGGTTCGGCAGCCGGGGGCGGCAAACCCGGGATCGACGTGTCGGTTGCCTCGGCGGTGGTCATCTACGGCGTCTCCGTGGTGACGTCCTCATCTACGCAGGTGGCGGCAGCCGGATCATTGGCCATGACATCGGTCGAGCAGTTGAGGTCACTGCGCGAACTGGCTCGCTTTCCCAAGGAGAAGCTCAGCTTCTCCATCGTCGGGCCGGATGGCGTTGCCATCGAGGGCGTGAACGCCGACATGCTCGCCGCCTTTCTCGCACGTGTGAAGTGATGGTGTGCCCCAATGCTTGACGTCTACGATGGTGATCCGACGAAGACGGTGCGCTGGTGGTCCGGCCCGTCCGAGCCACCACGCGTCTGCGTCTGGGAAATCACGCTGAAGTGCGATCTCGGATGCCGGCATTGCGGTTCGCGGGCTGGCGCTGAACGCCCTGGTGAGCTGACGCTCGAGGAGGCGCTCGACACCGTGAAGCAGCTTGCGGCGCTTGGCGTTCGCGAGGTCACGCTCATCGGCGGTGAGGCCTATTTGCGGGATGACTGGGTCGACATCGCCAGCGCAGTCACCAAGGCCGGAATGGCCTGCACCATGGTGACGGGCGGCTATCGCTTTGATGATTTCCGCATCCAGGAAGCGCTCGCGGCCGGCATCAGGCGGATCGGCGTGTCGATCGACGGCATCGGCGCGACGCACGACCACCTTCGCGGCCGCATCGGTAGCTACGAAGCAGCACTCGACGCAGCGAGACGGATCATGGCCACCGGCCGGATCGGCCTCAGCGTCAACACCCAGATCAACCGGCTTAGCCTGCCGGAATTGCCGGCGCTTGCCGACCTGTTGGTCGAGATCGGCGCGAGCGCCTGGCAAGTGCAGCTGACGGTCGCTCTCGGCCGCGCGGCAGACCGTCCGGACCTTCTGCTGCAGCCCTACGATATGCTCAACGTGATGCCCCTGCTCGCAAGGCTCAAGCGGACGGTGCTGGAGCCGGGCGGCGTCCAGCTCTTCCCTGGCAACAACATCGGCTATTTCGGTCCGCACGAGCCCTATCTGCGCTACGGCGGCGCCGACGGGCATACATGGAGCGGTTGCCTCGCGGGCCAGGCTGCGCTGGGCCTTGAAGCCGATGGCACATTGAAGGGCTGTCCCTCCTTACCGAGCGCCGACTATGGTGCGGGCTCGGTGCGCACCAGCTCTATCGAGGACATGTGGCGGTCGAGTGAGCGTATACGCGGCCTCGGCGCCAGGACGCGCTCCGATCTGTGGGGTTTCTGCGCCACCTGCGAACACGCCGATCGCTGCAAGGCCGGCTGCACATGGACGGCACATGCGCTGTTCGGGCGCCCCGGAAACAACCCGTTCTGCCACCACCGGGCACTGACGCTCGCGGGCCAGGGCCTGCGCGAGCGGATCCGTCTGGTCGAGCGTGCCCCCGGCGTGCCGTTCGACTACGGCCGCTTCGAGATCATCGAAGAGCCGCTCGATGGCGAGGAAGGCAATCAAGCCGGGCTCGAGGAGCTTGCCGCGCTCGCGACGCTCTTGGGCGCAGCCGGCGGCGGCGTCTGGTCGAACGCCGGGCTGCGGGCGGCGACGGCAAAGACGGCGCAGCCCCGTCACCGGGAGGCCGCACCATGAATGCGACCGGCACCGACCTTCAACGCCCGCTCGAACTGGGAATCATGTTCACGCACCGCTGCCCCATCGCCTGCCGCCATTGCGGCATCCTTTCCGGCCCGGACAATTTCGACAGCATGGCCATGGAATTGGCGGAGCGCTGCATCACCGAGGCGGCCTCACTCGATCCCAGGCCGTCGACGATCGTCTTCACCGGCGGCGAGCCGATGATGTACCCGCACCACCTGGAGCGCCTGCTTGGCGTGGCCAACCTGCTGGGATTTGCGACACGGGTGATCACCAACGGTTTTTGGGGCCGCAATCAAGCCACCGGCCGGCGCCTTCTCTACCGGCTGCAGCTCGCCGGGCTTGATTCCCTCAATTTCAGTGCCGACAAATTTCACCTGGAATTCCTTCCGGCCGAGGTTTTCCGTCGCGCAATCGAGATCGCCTGGGAAGCAGGCTTTCCGGTCATCGTCAACACGGTCCTCAATATGCCGGGCGATCCTGTCGCCCTGTTCTCGCAACTTTACGGCATACCCACCGAGAAGATCCGCCTCTTCGACGAGGACGAGTTCATCAGGCAGGTGGCTACCGATACAGTGCCGCCCGAATTGACCCAGATGGTGAACCTCTCGTTTGGCAGGCTTGTCGGCCTCGGACGCGCCGCCGAATACCCCGAAGAGCACTACCGCTCGGATCTCGCCACCTACACGTACACGCCTTGCCAAGAGGTGGTGAACCGACCGGTCATCTACCCCGACGGCAGTTTTCAGGCGTGCTGCTGCGCCGGCGGCAAGATCGCGAGCTTCACGGTCGGCAACGTGCGTGAGCGTTCGCTCGCGGATCTGTTTGACGAGATGCAAACGCGGACGCATTTCCGGTTCATAAATCAGTTCGGTCCGCGCGCACTCCATGAGGCGATTGCGGAAATGAGCCCAGATCGCTCCTCCGACCCTGACGGCTACGCCTCGATTTGCGACGTCTGCGTCGCGGCCACGAAAGGCTTGTGCGCGAAGGAAGTCGATGCGCGCCTCGACCACTGGCTGCTCAAGCGATTTCTCGAGAAGGATGAAATCTCGGCCGCGAGCGAACCGAAGCGGTCGGAGCTGGCGGAGCGTGACGAGGAAGGCGTGATCGCGGCCGGCTTTTTCGACACCGGTCGGCGACTAGCTGGCTCGCCGGAAGATATGAAAATTTCAACTGGATCGCTTGAAAATGTAATATGAGTAACATATAATAGAAAAATCTTGAATTGTGCTGAAATCTGCGCCGATATTTAGTCGGCGCGGCATTTATATTTGCATTTACAACGGATATATCTCGCATAGATTGGTTGGCATTTCTTGTTGCGGGTGTAATTCTGTAGTCAGGGCGGATTTTCGGAGCATCGATGGCTGTATCGATGCGGCAGGAGCGGCGTCCCATGAGTATGCTTTCTCCGGTTGACCAAGCGACATCGTCGACGGTCGCGTGTTGTCTCGAGCTGGAAATACGTGACGAGCACGGACGGCTTCCGCAAGGAAACATGTTCCCGGTGCTGACCCATCTCGACAGCGGACGCACTTGGCGCATCCTTCGCTATGCCCGCGCCTTCGACGGTTTGCTGTTCAGGGCTTTGCCGCCCGGCAAGTTCAGGCTGCATGTTGCGAGCCCACGCCACGAAACGGTGCAGATGGAGATCGTCCTTGCCGCGGGCGGGCGCGAGCGGATCAATCTGCAACTGAAAAGAAAACCCGGGCGCGAACCGCTGATCATCGATGTCGGCGGCGCCGACGAGGATACGCCGATCCCCGCCCGCCATTCGGTTTCGCGGCTCGTGTCCAGTCTCCTCGGGGATCGCGCTGTCCTCAGCGCGGTCGAGGCGCCGCTTGACGCGTTGGATGCAATCGAGGATAGCGAGCGGCACCATGTCCGGCGGCTGCTTTGCGTAGGCTTTCCCATCCCGCGCCGGCCGCTTGCCCAGCGGCTGTTCTGGAGCATCGTCGACCGGCGCTGCCGTCTCGAAGCCTTGCTCGCCGCGGTGTTCGCCAATGAGGCGGTCGCCGAAATGCTGGATTGTGAACCGGCTCAGGTGGCGGATGAAGCGCGGACGGCAGTCGACGGACTGGACCGCCTGGATATCGCCGACGCGTTGATGATGCTGGCGCTCTACAGCGCGCCATGGAAGGCGGTGATGTCCGAGGTTTGCCGCACCCAGGCCGGAATTCGCGACGTGCTGATTCCGGCCGGCCTTGCCCACATGCTGCAACCCGATGCAAACCCGGCAATTCCGACGCGGCCGAGTGCGCGCGGGCGCTGGGCCGGCGAGCCGTCCGACCAGACCGTGCTCAAGGCAGGCCCGCTGATAGCGCGCATCGCCCTGGTGATAGCTGGCGCGTCCGAGGCACAGCCGGCCTATTTCGCAATGTTCGACCCGGTCATCAGACAGATGCGGGAGGGCAACGCATGAACGCCGGCAGGAAACCAACCACGCTGACCTTGCTGACGTCCTACCAATGCACGGCGGCCTGCGAGAACTGCTGCTTCGCGTCGCATCCCGGGATCGCGGAGAAACTGCCGTTGTGGCGCATGCTCGATGCCATTGAGCAGGCGGCCGAGATGCCGTCGATGAAGCTTGTGGTCTTCTCCGGCGGCGAATGCTTCATGCTGGAAGATGAGCTCGTCGTGGCGGTTGCGCGCTGCACCGAGCGAGGGCTCGCCAGCCGGTGTGTCACCAACGGCTATTGGGCGAAGTCGGCGCAAGCCGCGCACGCACGCCTCGAGCCGCTCTACAGGGCTGGCCTGCGTGAAATCAATTTGAGCACCGGCGACCACCATCAACAGTTCGTACCGGTCGAGCGCATCGCCTATGGCGCAGCCGCAGCGATCAGGCTCGGCATGAATGCCGTCGTCGTGGTGGAACGCGAGATGGACCGGACTTTTCATGCCCAGGGACTGCTCTCCCACCCGGAGATGGCGGCGATCCGCGACCATCCCAACCTCATTGTGTTCGACAGTCCCTGGATGGCGATGGAGGACCGGGATTCCGTGCGGCATGGCCCCGCCAGCCTGACCAACCACCTGAACATTCACCGCCGCGCCCCGTGTGAAAGCGTGCTCGACACGATGGTGGTCAATCCGCGCGGCGAGGTCGGCGCCTGCTGCGGTTTGACGCGCGAACAGATTCCCGAAATGCAGATCGGATCGCTTGAAGAGGCTACGCTCGTGGAACTCGCGGAAGCCGCCGGCAATGATTTCCTGAAGATATGGCTCGCGGTAGAGGGGCCGGAGCACATACTCGCCTGGGCTTCCACGATCGATCCACGCATCGACTGGGAGAACCGTTTCAATCATCACTGTGACGCATGCCGCGCGCTCTATGACGATGCATTGGTGCGCGACGTGCTTGCCCACCATTGGCGCGAGCGGCGCGACGACGTCCTTTACCGTTATCGGCTGGCTCATCAAAAACCCGAGGCAGAATGGCCGGACCAGTCCACCCGGCATACGCCAATCGCCTCATCCCGGCAGGAGGCCATAGACCATGCATGATAGCGATCTCATCAGAAAACTCGTCACCGATAACCCTCCGGAAAAAGTCAGGAACCTGTCAGAAAGACTTGCGTCCGACCCGAGCCTACTCGAGAAATTCGTCGACAGACCGTCAGCGGTGCTGAAGGATCACGGCCTTGCGGTGAGCGGCGACATCAAGCTCGGCGACCGTGAAAAGGCGATGATCCGGATGTTCTCCGATCCTCGCGTCATCGAATTGTACAACAGCGGCAAGATCGACGACCTGCGCGCCCACATCACGGACAAGTACAGGGAAATCGTGATCACCAATCCCGGCGACACCCACGCAGTGGCGGTCGCGGACTTCGACGTGGCTATCGAGGTCGAGGTCGTCGCCGTTGCGGTGGCCGTCGCGGCGATCGTTGTGGCGGGTGCAGCCGACAGGTTTTCCAAGCTGGCAACGATTGAGGCCGAGGCGGGAATTCTCAGCGCCAAGGTGGCGGCGCTCGAGGCTCGGGTCAATCTTGTTGACAAGCTCGATGCGAAGGTCACCCGTCTCGAGCAGCGCATTCGCTGACGCGGCATCACCGGGTGAACGCCCATAGCGTTCACCCGTGTCTTCGTCCGTGTGGACACTGGAGGGCTGGTATGCGGCAAAGGGACCTGTTGCGGGAATTTGTGACGGCACCTCCACCGGTCGGGCTGGCCCGGCTGCGCGACGACATCGCTGCCGATCGCAGAGTGCTCGACAGTTTCTGCGATCATCCCGCAACAGTCTTGCGGACCTATGGCGTGGACGCCGACCAGACGATTGCGCTTGGCGACCGCGAGAAGGCAATCATCCGGCTGTTCTTCGACCCTCATGTGGTCGACCTTTATAGCCGCGGGGAACTCGACCGGCTGCGCGAATACATCCTTGCGCATCATCCTGAAGTCGGTATCGCCACCCCGACCGATCTCGCCGGGGCGTTTGCCTATGTCGACGTCGACGTGGCGATCATTGCCGAAGCCGTGGCAGTGGCGGTTGCGGTGACGGCGATCGCCGTCACCGGTTCCTTCCAGTCTGGACGTACGGCTGGCAATGCGATCGAGCCTCTCGCCGCGCGCATTTCGGCTCTGGAGAGCCGGCTGGCGAGCCTGTCGCGGCTGGAAGTCCGCCTCGCCGAACTGGATCGACGAACACATCAAGCCTCGGAGGCCGCCGATGCGAAAGGCCGCTAATTCGAAAGTGCTGCTGTGCGTGATGCCGTTCCTGCCGATCGAAAGGCCGGCCCTGGGCGTAAGCCTGTTTGCCGCACGTCTTCGACAGCAAGGCATTGCATGCGACGTATTCTACGCCAATCACCGCTTTGCCGACCGCATCGGCTTTCCGCTCTATCAGCGGATTGCGCAAAGCGCGCCGACGCACGACCTGCCGGGGGAATGGGTGTTCAGCCGCGCACTTTGGAGACACGACGCGCTACCCGACGAGGCCTTCGATAGATACGCCAGGAACACGCCGGGCGATTACTACCCCAACGCCTTCCTGGGTCAGATCCGCTACGCGCGGGAGCAGGCTCCTCAGTATATCGACGATCTGGCGGAAACGATCGATCTTCAAGACGTCGACATTGTCGGTTTCTCGAGCACCTTTCAGCAGAACCTCGCGAGCCTTGCCATGGCCAAGGCGCTCAAGGCGCGAGCGCCAAACCTCCATGTCGTGTTCGGCGGCGCCAATTGCGAGGGTGAGATGGGGCTTGAACTGCATCGCAGCTTCAGCTTCATCGATGCGGTCTGCCGCGGCGAGTCCGATACGAGTTTTCCGCAGTTGATCGAGGCCGTTCGCAAAGGTGCGGACATGTCCGCCATTGGCGGCCTTGTCTATCGCGGCGCGGGAGGCGAAACCGTCGAGAGCCTCGTGCCACAAGCCGCGATCCGCGACATGGACAGCCTCCCCTTCCCCGATCACAGCGATTTCCTCGCCGCGTTCGAGCGGTCCACGGCGCCGCAATTCATCGAACCGGAGCTGACCATCGAAACCTCGCGCGGATGCTGGTGGGGCGAAAAGCACCACTGCACCTTTTGCGGCCTCAACGGCCTCGGTATCGGCTACCGAGCAAAGTCGGCGGACCGCGCGCTGGCCGAGTTCCGCCATCTGCGCGACAGCACGGGGATTCATACCTTTTTCGCAACCGACAACATTGTCGACATGCGCTACTTCGCGACGGTGTTTCCGTCCCTGGTGGAGGACGGCACCAAGCTGCAGCTGTTCTACGAGACCAAGGCAAACCTCAAGAAGGACCAGATCGGGGTTCTCAGACGCCTGGGAACGACCTGGATGCAGCCCGGAATCGAGCACCTGAACACGCATGTGCTCAAGCTCATGGACAAGGGCATTCGCGGCATCCAGAATGTGCAGACCTTGAAATGGGTCCGCCAGCACAAGATGCTGGTCACCTGGAACGTTCTCTGCGGCTTTCCTGGGGAACGGCCGGAGGACTATGAGGAAGCCATCCGTTTCATGCGGTCGATACGTCACCTGACCCCGCCGTCGTCCTTCGCTGCGTTTCGGCTGGACCGATTCTCGCCGATGTTCGATCGGCCGGACGATTTCGGGCTTTCCGACATCAAGCCATACCCATCCTATGACCTTTGCTACCCGGGCGTTTCACCAGATGCACGGGCGCGCATCGCCTATTTCTTCACCTACCGCGGCACCACCGACGCGCAGACGCTGGAGGGGATCAATCGCGCCTGGCGCGAGGCGCAGGATTGGAAGCAGGAGCACCGGCACGCCGCGCTGAGCGCTATCGTCGGCACCGATCTGGTTACGATCATCGACCTGCGGCCGGATCACCCGGTTCGCCCTTACATATTGGTCGGGGACGATCGGCTCGTCTATCTCGGCCTCGACAGCATTCAATCCATTGCTTCTCTCACCGCCAATTTGCGCGGCGTTGCGCCCGATCGCGCATGGGACGAGGGAACCGTGGCCAAAACGGTGCAAGGCTTCATCCAAAACGACCTCGTTCTCCAGGAGGACGATCTCTACCTTGCGCTGGCGATCCAGGTTGCCGCCGACACGAGCCAGGATGCCGAGCACGTGGATATGGCGGCGCCATCGATGCGCTTTGCCCGACAAGACGAAGCGGCGGTGACCTGAGCCGGTGCAATGAAGCCAATCGATTTGCCTCGCATGGAGGGTTTCCAAATTTTGCTTCGCGGCGAACTCTTCGTCGAACAGGCGCGGCGGCGCGTATCGTCGACCGTCGACGAATATCACTGGACCACGCACGCCGAGAAGGTTGGCGGGCCCAAGCCTGTTCAAGAAGCAGCAGTCATTGAAATCGGTGATGACGGCAAGGTTGTGAACTATTCGCTGTTTTCATCGGGCGCCGTGCTTCACCACGCCGTTTTCGGTCAGAACCGCGCGCTCCTGACCTTGCGCGACGGCAACGAGCATGTGTTGGCGCTGACTGTCGCACCCGACCTCGTGCTTCAGCAGAATTTGCTTCTGCAGCTTTCGCGCTGTCTTGCCGCGCTCGATCGCGATGAAGGTCCGCGCAAACTTCACTACTTTTCGCCCGAAGCGCTGGCAGTGCGCGAGTTCGAAGTCGCGCCTGCTGGAGCGCTGGACTGGGAGACGTCGATCGGCATACGGCTCAACATGAGCGCCAGTGGCGCCCTGGTCTCTGCTGTGGGAATGGACGAGAAGGGAACGCTTATCGGGCGGGCGGGCACGCCGGTGTTCCACGCGGCGCCGATTGAGACCCTTCGCGGCGCCGAGGAAAGCATCGAACCACCACCGCCTCCCCCTGGCATCGACCGCGAAGAAGTTACGATCGAAAGCGAGGATATCACGCTGCACGGCCTGTTCGTGCACGGACGCGAACCGGCGGGGCCTAGTCCGGCCTGCCTGTTCCTGAATGGATCGGGCTCCATCACCCGCTGGGGCGGTGCGCCCGGCATGCGCCTGAAGACACTCGAGACGATGGATGCGCTCGCGCAAGTCGGCGTAGCCAGCTTGGCGATAGATGCGCGCGGAGCAGGCAAAACCGGATTCGGCAAAGCCGACCGCCCTTTGGGCGCGACGCGCCTGGCCGATGCCGCCGCCGCCTGGCGCTGGCTCGCCGCGCGCGCCGACATCGATGCCCTGCATCTTTTCGCAGCCGGTCATAGCCTGGGCGCCCTTGTGATCCTGCAGCTGTTGTCGACCGACACGGCCGTGGCGCCGGCGGGTCTGATCCTGCTTGCGCCCCCCGGCAGGCCGTTGCGCGACATCCTGATGGAACAGAATGCACGCGAGAGCGCACGCCTGCAGGTGTCGGAGGAAGAGGCCGGCAAGCGAGACGCGGCACTACGGCAGTGGCTCGACCGGGAAGCAAGGACAGATGGCGCGGAACTGCGGCTCGGGGGCCTGAGACCGCTCACCGATCCGGCCGTCCTCGAAACCGATCCACGCGCAGCGGTTGGAGCCGTCCGCTGTCCGATGCTGATCTTGCACGGCGACAAAGACATTCAGACATCGGCAGACCGTGATGCCAAAGCGCTGCACCGCTCCGCCCGCAGCCACAATGTCCGCTCCACATACAAGGAAATCCACAACGCCGACCATCTATTCCGGCTCGAGCCCGAAGTGTCGACGCCGGAACGTTACCGCCAGGATCTGCCACCGAACCCGGAGTACCTCGCAGCCGTTGCTGGATGGATTGCCGGACTAGCTGCCAGTGCACCCAAACCGCGACGTTGACGCCGAGCGCGTCACGCTTGGCCAAATACATTCTGGCGAAGCGTTCGATTGTAGATAGCAATTATCGGCGCCTGACGTCAATCAGGGCGCTTGTCGCAAATTTTTTGCAGTATTTCTTTCTATAACAATTTTATTTTAATAATACAGATTAAAATAAATCTGTTGACGACGGGCATTGCAAACTTTAAGTTGCTTTCGCGGCGCAGATGCGAGCCGCTAGAGCGTAGTGAAGCCGTCCGATTTGGAGGCCGATCTGGAGTCAGTTTGTCTTCGAAGCGACAGACGAGACCGTTCGGCAACGCTACCTCCGACTATTTTTTCGGGAGGGCCTGCATGGTCCGACGTAGAAGTCGCGCGTCCGACGAAGTCGCTTCCAAGCGACGTTCTGCGCCTGAGCCGTCAGAGGGCCCACGATCGCGGGAGCTCGCCATGAGTGCTGAAAATGCCTATTCGAACTACTGCCTGAAAGGGTTTGAGGTGGCGCAGCAATATGCAGCGCGCGCGCAGGAACTCTACGGTCGCAGCCGCCAGCAGCTAGAAGAGGCCGAAGTCCCGGCCCGTGATCAACTCCAACAAATCATGGCCTCGTGGCAGCGGGCGTTGAGCGAGGCTGGCAACGGGGACGACGCGCAACAGCGCGCCGCGTCTGCTTGGCTCGATCACGCGCGCCAGTACGGGCAAGTGATGAGCAAGCATCAGAACAGCGTCGGGCAGACCATCAAGGACTTGGGCGAGCAGTTGGCGTCCGCATATGACGAAGCTCAGCAAAAGGCGCGCGCGAATTTTTCGGACTACCTGGCCGACCTGCAGACACTGGCGAGCGGCAAATCCGACGAATGACATTGCTCTGTTTGGGGTCGGCATATGACGGCAATCCCCATATCCGGCAACATAAGTGCCGAACGTCGTTCGCTGCTCGGCAAGTTGCTTGGCTCGGCAGGACTGCAGCCCCCCGCGTCAGGTGATCCGCTACTGTCGCCCCGCAGTCACCCTGGCCCGGCAGCGCTTTCCTGGGCCCAGCAGCGTCTGTGGTTCATGCAGCGCCTCGCGCCGGCAAGCCCTTTCTACAATGTGCCTCTGAACTTGCCCTTGCGCGGCCCTCTCAACGTGGCGGCGCTCAAGTGCGCCCTTGATCACGTGGTTTCACGCCATGCCGCCCTGCGCACTGTGTTCACTGACATTGCAGGCGAGCCTATGCAGCAGGTGATGCCACCCGGCCCGGTGCCGATGCCGCTGCTCGACCTAATGCATCTTGAGCCGAAGGAGCGCGAGAAGGCAGCGCGCCGCGAGGCCGGCGAACAGGCGCGGCTGACGTTTGATCTGCGGCAAGGGCCCATGGTGCACGCACGTTTGCTGCGGCTGTCGATGCACGAACACTGGCTCCTGCTGACCCTGCATCACATCGCCTGTGACGGGTGGTCCATGCAGATCCTGCTGCGCGAACTGGCTGCCGCCTATGGGGCCTTCGTCGCCAACCGGCCCTCCCCGCTGCAACCCCTGGCGATCCAGTATGCCGATTTCGCCGAATGGCAGCGCCAGTACTTCAGCGGCGAACGGCTGGAGATGGAACTGTCCTTTTGGCGCCGGCAGCTCGCCGATCTGCCGCAATTGACGCTGGTGCCGGACCGACCGCGTCCGGACGAGCCGAGCTTCGAGGGTGATTTCGAGGAGTTGAGCATCGGGGCCGCCGTGCTCGTTTTGCTGAAACGGGTGGCAAGTGAAGAAGGCGCTACCCTGTTCATGGTGCTGTTGGCAGGCCTTGCCGCGATGCTGCAGCGCTACACAGGCGACGAAGACATCGCTATCGGCGCCCCGATCGCCAATCGCACGCGGCCCGAGGTCGAGGCGCTGATCGGCTTTTTCGTCAATACACTCGTGTTTCGCATCGACGTCAGCGGCAGGCCGACCTTCCGCGAACTGGTGTGCCGTGTGCGGCAGACCGCGCTCGATGCCTACACGCATCAGGACATGCCCTTCGAGAAGTTGGTCGAAGCGCTCCAGCCCGAGCGCCAGCCTAACCGCAATCCGTTGTTTCAAATCGGGCTGGTGCTGCAAAACGCATGGAACATCGATAGCGGCAGTGCACTGCCGGCTCAGGATTCAATGGTCTCCATCGAACGCGGAACCTCCATTTTCGATATCGCATTCCACCTGCACGAGCATGCCGGCGGGATTTCCGGAGGCATGGAATACAGCACTGCGCTGTTCGATCCCGAGACGGCCGCGCGCATGGTCGGACATTTCTGCTTCTTGCTAAACTCGGCGGCGGCAGACCCCGACCAGCCGATCGATACGATCGCGATGCTCGACCGGGACGAACGGAGCAGGTTCCGGCACGCGTCCGACGGCAAAGCGGTCGCCTTCGACGAGACGCCGCTATGCCAGCAATTCGAGCGCTTCGCAGCGAACGCACCTGAGCGTATCGCACTTGCCGGCCCCGCGGGCACCTTCACATACGGGGCGCTTGATCAGCAGGCTGAAAAACTCGCCGCAGGACTTGAGGCGGCCGGCGTTCGACCAGGCGAACCGGTATTGCTGCTGCTCGATCGCTCCCCTGCGGCCGTCGTCGCGATACTCGCCACGCTGAAGGCAGGCGCGGCCTTCGTACCTCTCGATATCGATCTCCCGAACGAGCGCTTGCGCTATATTGCCAAGGATACAGGGGCGCGCCACGTCCTCACCGAGCCTGAGGCGTGGGGCCGCGTCGAGGGCGCGCTGTCGTTGCTCGAATGCCGGCCACTTTTCGTCAGCGCGATGGCGCGCGACCGCACCACGGCCCCGCGTGCAACGGAGCGCGCGTCAGGTGACGTGGCCTACATCATCTACACTTCAGGCTCGACGGGCCAGCCGAAGGGCGTGGTCAGCGAGCAGCGTGGACTGGCCAATGTTCTGGCGGCCCAACGACGACTGCTCGATACGACGGCGGAAAGCCGCGTGCTGCAGTTCGCCTCGCTCAGCTTCGATGCCGCCGTGTTCGAACTCGGCCTCGCGCTCGGCGTCGGCGCCACGCTGGTGATCCCGGGAACGGAGCAACGCATGCCCGGTCCCGGGCTCGCCCGGCTGATCTACGACGCGCGCGTCACCCACGCGGTGTTGCCGCCTTCCGCGCTGTTTGCGTTCGATGCCTCGGGGTTGCGAACTCTCACCACGCTGATGGTGGCAGGCGAAGCCTGTCCGGCCTCGATAGTGGCACAATGGGCGCCCGGCAGGCGCTTCTTCAACCTGTACGGCCCCACGGAAACGACCATCTGGGCGACGTGGGAGCGATGCGAGGATTTCTCGCGCCCGCCGACCATCGGTGTGCCGATCGACAATATGCGCGCCTTCGTCCTCGATGCGCACGGAGAGCCGGTGCCGATCGGCGTCCCAGGTGAGCTCTGTCTGGCAGGGATCGGACTGGCGCGGGAATATCTTGGCAGGCCGCAACTGACGGCCGAGCGGTTTGTCGAGCTGTCGCTTGGCAATGGCCCTGTCGAACGAATCTATCGCACTGGCGACCGCGTGCGATTGCTTGCCGACGGGCGCATCGACTTCATCGGCCGCATCGATCGCCAGGTCAAGCTTCGCGGTCACCGCATCGAACTCGGCGAAGTCGAGGCGGCATTGCAATCGCATCCCGAGATCGCCGAGGCGGCGGTCGCCTTGCGCGAAGTCGGCGCTGGAGATGCGCGTCTCGTCGCATACGTGGTGCAGCGCGACGACCCGCGCGCACCTGACTCACAGTTCGAGAGCGCAGCTTCCAGCGAGCAGGTGGAACACTGGCACCGCATCTACGATGAAACCTACGGTACGATCGCGGAAGCTACCGACCCGGCATTTGTGATCGAGGGCTGGAACAGCAGCTACACGGGCCTGCCGCTGGAGGAGCGGACGATGCGAGAGTGGCTGGCAAGCACGGTTGAACGATTGAATTCTCTCGCAGCCGAGCAAACCCTCGAAATTGGATGCGGCACGGGGTTGCTGGCTTTTCGCCTGGCACCCAAGGCCCGGCGCTATGTGGCAACCGATATCTCGCAAGGCGCGCTTGACCATATGGCCAAGCACGCGGCCAGTACCGGGATCAAAGGCATCGAGTTCCGTCGATGCGCTGCGCACGAGGTCGCGGCCCAATCTATGGGCGCTGTGGACCTGGTGATCCTCAATTCGGTCGTGCAGTACTTCCCGAGCGAACGCTACCTGATCGACGTGATAGGCGCCGCGTTGTCGACGCTGGGTGCCCGCGGCACCGTATTCATCGGTGATGTGCGGAGCCTGGCGCTGCTGGAGTGTTTCGCAGCCTCTGTGGAGTTGTACCGGGCCGAGTCCGACCTGCCGCTGGCCACCTTGCAGGAACGTGTGGCGCGCCGCCTGGGGCTGGAACAAGAGTTGGCGGTCGATTCAGAATTTTTCCTCGCGCTGGCAGCGGATTTCCCCGGCATCCGGGCCGTTGAGATTCTGGCCAAACCGTGCCGAGCCGACAATGAGCTGACGCTTTTCCGATATGACGTCATGCTCCATGTCGGCTGGTCGCCCGAGGTTGTGGAGGCGGCGGACACCTGTGACTGGGCGCGCGTGGGCAGCGCCGGAGCGCTGCTGCGGACGTTGCGGGCACTTGACGGGAAAACCCTGCTGGTAGCCGACATTCCAGGCCAAACCGTCGCGGCGGAGATGCACGCCGCCGCGGAAGTCATGAGCAGCGATGGATCGCGCTGCGTCGGTGATCTGCGCTCGAACGCAGGACAGGTGACCGTGCACGGCCTTGACGCGGACCAGTTGCTCGCTTGCGCAGCCGAAGTCGGCTGCAAGGTCGAGCTTCATGTCGCGGGACGCCATGCGACCGGTCACATCGACGCCGTGTTCAGTCCACTCGCAATGAACCGGGTGGGCCGCGGGCCAATCCCGAGGCGCACTCTTGGAGGCGGCGCCGGGCACCGGCGGCGCTGGACCAACAACCCGCTGCAATCCGCCTTCGCGCGCAAGATGGTGCCGCAAGTCCGCGCCTTCCTTGCCCAGCGTTTGCCGGCCTACATGATCCCGGCGCGCTTCCTGCTGCTTGACGCGCTGCCCATGACGGTGAGCGGCAAGATCGACCGCCACCGCCTGCCGAAGATAGACGGCATGCGGCCTGAACTCGGAGCTGAGTACGTTGCCCCATCGACAGCCGCTGAACTGCGGCTCGCCGCGATCTGGGGCGACTTATTGCGGCTCGAGCAAGTAGGCATCAACGACAATTTCTTTGAGCTCGGCGGCGACTCCATCCTCGGCATCCAGGTCGTCAGCCGCGCGCGTGAAGCGGGGCTGTCGATCGAGCCGAACGACATCTTCGTCCACAAGACACTGGCCCTGCTCGCTCGCGCCGCGAAGCCGACCGAATCCGTTGAAGAGCACGTTGATGAAGAGGAAGACGTTGGGGGGTTCGCCCGACATATCAAGGCGGAGGACCTGGTCACTTTGATGTCGCGCCTCAACCGTGGGCAGGGAGACCAAGATTGAACACGAACAGTGTTGACGTTGAAGACTTCTGGCCACTGGCGCCGCTCCAGGCGGCGATGCTGGTCGCCAGTCTGCGCGCGCCGGAAAGCGGCGTCTTCATCCAGCAGGAGGTGATGTCGCTGCCGGAGCCCGTCGATGCGCGCGCGTTCCAGGCGGCATGGCATGAACTGCTTCGGCGCACGCCCGCACTGCGCACATCCTTCCATTGGCAAGACCTCGAGCAGCCGGTGCAAGTTGTTCACCGTCACGTCACGCTGGCTTTCGAAGAGCTCGACTGGCGACATCTCGACGCGGCCGCCTTCGAAGCTCAGTTGGTACGGTATCTGGGGGACAGCCGCCGGGCGGGCTTCGTGCTCGATCGTCCACCCTTGATGCGGCTGGCGCTGATCCGCGGCCGCGCCGGCCAAGTGAGATTTGTCTGGGAGTTCCATCACATCCTGCTCGACGGATGGAGTGCGCAACTCCTGGCAACGGAGATGATCGAACATTATCGCGCGCTGGTCCGCAACGCGCCTTACCAGCCTCCGGTGCGACGCTCGCTACGCCACTACATCGACTGGCTGGCCACGCGCGACCTCGAAACAGCGCGCGAATACTGGGCCGATGTGCTTCGTGGCTACGACGAGCCGGTGGAGATTGGCCTGCCGCGGCCACCTGGCCGAGCGGCTCTTGCAGATGCAGACACCGAGGTCAGCGGCAACCTCGATGCAGAGGAATCAGAACGGCTCAGGGGGTTCGCACGCCAGCACGGACTGACGTTGAACACCGTGCTGCAGGGTGCGTGGGCTTTGCTGCTCGGCCACTATACGGACCGCGACGATGTGGTTTTCGGTGCCGTCGTTTCCGGGCGACCGCCTGAGGTTCCTGGCATCGAGCAGATGATCGGTCTCTTCATCAACGCGGTCCCGGTGCGGGTGCGCGTGGATCCGCAGGCGGCACTGGTGCCATGGCTCAAGGATTTACAGAGTGCACAGGCACGCGGCTCGGCTTTCCACCACCTCGACAGCGCCGAACTGCAACGCTGCTGCGAGATCGCCCCCGACCGACCTCTGTTCGACACGCTGGTGGTGTTCGAGAATTTCCCGCAAGCGGCGGCCAAGCTCGAATCCACGACCGGCGGCGTCGACTTGGCGCGTGCCAATGTGCCGCTCAGCTTGCTCGCTGTTCCGGGTGATCGGCTGCACCTCAAACTGCGGTTCGACCGTAGCCGTTTCCATGGCGATGACATGGGAGCTCTTATCGAGCATCTGCTCAACCTGCTGCGGGGCATATGCGCTGCGCCCTTTGCAACTTTGGCGACCTTTTCGCCGCTCTCCGATGCTGAACGCCGGCGGCTGATCGAAGAACCAAACGTCGGCGATGCCGATGCATGCGTGGATTTGGACCCGCTCGAATTGTTGCGGGGTCTGGCGCGCGACAATGGCGCGGCTCCGGCCTTCATCGCCGACGATCGTGTGCTCGACTTCGACACGCTAGAGCGCGCCTCGTCGGGGCTCGCACGACGATTGCGCGACCTGGGCGTGGGTCGCGGCGTGCCGGTCGCCGTGTCTGCGCCCCGCTCGTTGGAGCAAGTTGTGGCCTTCTACGCCGTGCTGAAGGCGCACGGCGTCTATCTGCCGCTCGATCCGGCCTATCCTAGGCACCGCCTGGAACAGATGCTGGCGGACGCCAAGCCGGCCGTGCTGCTGGCAACCGGCCCAACGCCGCCGGACGGACTGTCAACCGTGATCGACATCGGCGACGTCCTCGAACGGTGCAGCGGCAATGCGGCAAACGACGAACCGGTCTGTTGGCGGCGCGACGACCCCGCCTATATCGTCTTCACATCGGGCTCGACGGGCCGGCCGAAAGGAGTGCTGGTTCAATGGGGCCAGGTGTCGAACCGGCTCATATGGATGTGGCAGGCCTATCCCTTCGGCGCCAACGAAATGGCCTGTCAGCGTACTGCGATCAACTTTGTCGATTCGCTGTGGGAACTGTTGGGCGCCACGCTGCGCGGTGTGCCGACCACGATCGTTTCCGAGCAGATCGCAACGGATGCTTCCGCGTTGACCCGCCTGTTGGCATCGCGCGGCGTCACGCGGCTGTGGCTGGTGCCGTCGCTGCTGAAGATGATGCTCGAAGCGCAACCGGACCTTGGGCGGCACTTGCCGCACCTGTTGTTCTGGGTTTGCACCGGCGAGCCGCTCCCGGCAGACCTCTACCACCATTTCCGACGACACCATGCGCAGGCCACACTCTACAATCTTTACGGGACTTCGGAAATCTGGGACGCCACTTGGTTCGATCCCGATCAAGAGCCTCCTGTGCTGGGCGTCGTCCCGATCGGCCGACCGATCACCGGCGTGCGTGCCTATGTGCTCGACAGCAAGCTGCGCCCCGTTCCGCTTGAGGTGGCGGGCGAGCTGTATATTAGCGGCGCAGGTGTCGCGCTTGGATATCTCGGGCCCACCGAATTGACGCGCGAGCGCTTTGTGGCCGACCCTTTTGCAGGCAGCAAAGCGGCACGAATGTACCGCACGGGGGACCTGGCCCGGGTGCAGCGCGACGGCTTGATTGTCTGCCTCGGCCGGCGCGACCAGCAGATCAAGTTGCGTGGTTTCCGGATCGAACCGGCCGAAATCGAGGCGCTGCTTCGCCAAGCCCCCGAAGTCAGCGATGCCATGGTCGTGCTGCGGGAGGACCGCCTCGTTGCCTACGTCGCCGCGCCCGCATCAAGCTTCGATGCCCGGCGATTGTTGGTCGGGTTGCGGGAACGGCTTCCGCACGCGTTCCTGCCGGCAGTCATTGTGCGTTTCGACGCGCTGCCGCTGACGCCCAACGGAAAGCGCGACAGACTGGCGCTGCCGCCGCCGGGAGAGCTGCCGGATGCTGGCGATGCCAATCCGGTGCTGCCATTTGAAAAAGAGGTCCAGGCGTGTTTCGCGCAGGTGCTGCAGCTGCATCTGGTGACGCTTGACGCAGACTTCTTCCTCGATCTCGGCGGGCATTCGCTGGCGGCCTTGCGCGTCAGTTCACGACTGTCACGCCAACTCGGAACCGATGTGCCGGCGGGAGTCGTGTTTGACCACCCGTCTGTCCGCGAGCTTGCCGGTTGGATCGCGGAGCGCCAGGCCGCGACACCGGAAACCAGCGACGACGAGCTGTTGGAGCTGTTGACGTCGCTGCCGGCGGCCGAGCGCGAGGCGCTGTTCGCCTCACGAGAACCAGCTGAATCGAGAGGGGCGCCTTGAACAGTCTGCAAAACCGTATCACCGCAATGACCCCGGAGCAGAAGCGCTCGCTGCGCGAGCACCTCATTCGGGTTCGGCCGGCGCAGGAAATCCCTGTCCAGCCGCGCGACGGACGCGACTTCCCGCTTTCACACTCGCAAGATCGCCTGTGGTTCCTCGACCAACTCGTTCCGGGCAATCCCTTCTACAATATCTCGATTGCGCAAAGGCTGCCGTTTGTCCCCCTCCAGCGTTACCTGGAAAAGGCACTGTCGGCGGTGGTCGCCCGCCATGAGGCGCTGCGCACCGTGTTCCCGCTCGTCCGAGGGCAGCCGGTGCAGCGCATTCTGCCTGCAACGACCATGCGATGCGAGATCGACGACCTCAGCTGCGAGCCGGATCCGGAGGCGCGCGCCGCGCAGATTGCCTCGGCTGCCAGCCAGCAGCCCTTCGACCTTGCCGAAGGCCCGCTTCTGCATTGTCGGCTGTTGGAGCTTTCTGCCGGTGAATCACTGCTGCTGCTCGTGATCCATCACATCGTCGCCGACGGATGGTCGCTGGAGAAATTGCTGGCCGAAATCGGCCAGGTCTATTCCGAGCTGTTGACCGGCAGGCTTCCGTCCCTGCCACCATTGCCGGTGCAATATGCCGACTTTGCCGTCTGGCAACGCGAGGCAATGTCCGGTGAACGGATGGCTCAGCACCGCAAATACTGGGTGCAGCGGCTGGAGGGCATGCAGCAACTCGAGCTGCCCACGGACCATCCTCGTCCCGCCCGGCCAAGTTATCGCGGGGCGCGCGCACCGATCACCATCGACGCAACCGCAGCCGCGGCCGCCGAAGCACTGGCGCGCCGCCTGCACACCACACGCTTCACCGTGCTGTTTGCCGCCTTTGCCGCGCTGCTGCACCGGCTCGCGGGACAGGACGAGGTGACCATCGGCACTCCGATGGCAGCGCGTCCCTATTCCGAGCTCGAAGACGTCGTCGGCTTTTTTGCCAACACCGTGGTTTTGCGGCTGGATTTCAGCGGCGGCTGCAGCTTCAAGGAAGCGGTGGAGCGTACGCATGCGCGGCTGCGTGAGGCGCAGAACCACCAGGACCTGCCCTTCTCCATGGTGGTGGCGGCCCTGGCGCCCGAACAGGATCTGTCGCGCAACCCGCTGTTTCAAGTTTCGTTCCAGGTGCTCTCTTCCAGCCAGGTGCGCAGGACGATCACGGATGCCGCGCCGGCGTTCAACTTCGCGCGTGGCACTTCTGCCTTCGACCTTACCCTGCAGCTTACCGAAACGGCATCGTGCCTGGTCGGTGAACTGGAATACGCTACCGATCTCTTTCAGCAGGCAAGCGCCGAACGACTGGTGGAGCGCTTCCTGCGACTGCTTTGCGCGGCACTGGCCGATCCCGAAGCGTCGGTGGCAGATCTGCCGCTGATGGATGCCGCCGAACTGCGTCAGTTGGAAGCCTGGTCGCGGGGCCCTGTGATGCCGTCGGCCGAAACCGACCTGTGCGGGCTGTTCGAAGCACAAGCGCGTCTGAGCCCGGACGCAGTCGCCTGCCAGGCACCCGACGGACGCCTCAGCTATGCGGAGCTCGACGGCGGCGCCAACAGTCTCGCTCATCAGCTCATCGCGCACGGCGTGGAGCCCGGCGATTGCGTGGGGGTCGCGATCGAGCCGTGCACGTACCTGCCGATGGCACTGCTCGCCGTGCTCAAGGCCGGCGCTGCCTATGTGCCGCTGGGGCCTGAATTGCCAGTTCAGCGCGCCCGCGACATGCTCGTCGATGCAGGGGCGACGGTGCTTCTTGTTTCCAAGGGCACGGAATCCGACTTGCAAACGGGGCTCACCTCGATCGCGGTGGATCGCGAACCACCGCAACCCGGCGTACCGCCCCCGAAGGTGCGGCGCGACGCCGAGAGCCCGGCCTACATACTGTTCACTTCCGGTTCCACCGGACGGCCCAAGGGCGTCTCGGTGCCGCATCGTGCGTTGCTCAACTACCTCCGCTGGTGCATGAGCGTCTATCCGGTGAACGATGGCGAAGGGGCACCGCTGTGCACTTCGATCACCGCCGACATGTCGGTCACCACGCTTTTCGTGCCGCTCTTGTGCGGCAAGACCGTGTTCTTGCTGCCAGCCGGGGGCGGCCTCGAAGCGCTCGAGGAAGCGCTTCACTCGGGCCGGCGCTACAGCTTTGTCAAATTGACCCCAAGCCACCTCGAAGGTTTGCGCCAGCTTGCGGCAGGGCGGGCGCCCGCCTGCGCAACCGGCTGTTTCATCGTTGGGGGCGAAGCCTTGCACGGCGAGACGCTGGAGCCCTGGCGCACGCACATGCCGGGATTGCTGATCGTCAATGAGTACGGGCCAACAGAAACCACGGTTGGCTGCTGCGCGCATTTTCTGCGCGCCGGCGACATTCGACCGGGCCCGGTGCCGATTGGCCGTCCAATCGCCCTCACGCGGTTGAATGTGTGTAACGGGTCCGGTGCGCCGGTCCCGGTCGGGGTGGTTGGCGAACTGCGAATTGGCGGCGCCGGCGTTGCGCTGGGCTATGTCGGCCAGGCCGGTCTCACCGCGGAGCGTTTCGTACGCGGACCGGATGGAGCGCTGGTCTACCGTTCAGGGGACCGAGTACGGCACCGTCGTGATGGCACGCTCGAATACCTCGGCCGTGCCGACAATCAGATCAAGTTGCGTGGCCACCGTGTCGAGCCAGATGAGGTGGAGGCTGCACTGCGCACACACCCGGCGGTGGCTGAAGCCGCCGTGGTGCTCCACCGCGCCGGACCGGGTGATGACCGACTGCATGCGGCAGTGCTGCTTTCGCCGGGGTGCGACCTCGACCAGGCCGACTTGACCGGGACTTTTCGCAGCCATCTCCAGGATAAACTGCCGCCGTTCATGATCCCGAGCGCCTTCAAGGTCGTCGAAGAGATCCCGCTCACCGCCAATGGCAAGGCAGACCGCAATCGTATCGCCGGGATGCTTGCCGGCGCCGCCCCGAGGCAGCGGCGGCACGTGACACCGCAAACCGCCCTTGAAACATTGCTCGTCAGGTGCTTCTGCGATGTGTTGAAGGTGCCGGAAGCCGGCGCGACCGACGATTTCTTTGCCGATCTCGGAGGCCACTCGCTATTGGCTACGCGACTGGTTTCGCAACTGCGGGAGCTGTTGCAGATCGAGATTCCGCTGCGTCGAGTGTTCGAGGCCCGATGCGCACGCGAGCTTTCACGCGCGATTGCCCCTGACGATTCGGCGCGGCAGCGGCTGGAAGCGGCCGCAGCCATCGTGCTGCAGGTGCTTGAAATGAGCGATGCCGATGTACGCCAACAATTGCATGAGCAAGGAGATGGCGCATGCGTGTGATGCTGGATGTATTCTCCGGTCGTCCCAACCCGACATGGCAGGTGCCGCCGGCTTTGGCCCAACATTTCAGGCAGCTGATGTCGCGCCAGGGCGGGCCGGCCTCTGCCACCCCGATGCCGGCGCTCGGCTATCGCGGCCTGCTCGTCGGGAGTGGCCCGGAAGACGCCGACGCGCCAGCAGCCTTTTATGTCGGCGTGCCACCGGTTGCGACAGTGGAGACCAGGGAGGAGCTCGTCTCCGCACGACGGGCGCGGCTGCCGGATGACGAGCGCGAGGCCGTTTTGGCGCTGTTGGAAAGCGCCCGACCGATCGTTGCGCGTACAGTGATCGATGAAGCAGCGCGCTGCGTCGAATGGCGGGGCGACGGGGTGGCACCACGTGCTGGCCGCAGCGCTGCGCTACGCGCCAGGCACGCGGAGGAGGCCACAGCTGCCGAACAACCGGAGGTCGGCCCGCCCTGTGAGCCGATCCTCGCCGCTTATAGCCCCTGGTTCTGGAACACAGCTTCCGTGCGCCTGCGCAACAATTGCTACAATTATGCCAGCAACTATGTTTCCAATTTCGTGGCGCAGCCCGGACGCAGGGTTGGCCGCCAGTATGACGAGTTCAGCTGCGAGGCGGTCGCGCGAGCTGCAATCGCCGATGGATTCAGGGCCAACTGCGACGGCCCGGCGCGGCTGGCGGCGCTGGCTGTTTGGCCGGGACACGATTTCCACTGGTACCGCTCGCATGGCGCCTTCTGGGGCCACAAGCTGGGCATCTACAGTGCCCGCAACGTCGACAACCAGGGCCGCGTCATCGCCGGCGCACTGACGCCGGCGACGTGCGACCGCGGCCCCTACACACAATTTTGCAGTTATCTGTTCGTACCACCGGGCGTGGAGGTCTTGTAGTGCGCGTGGTGTTGGACGTGTTCTCAGGCAGGCCGAATCCTACGTTCGGGCTGGCACCCAATGAGGCCGCGGAACTGGCCGCCCGGGCGCGGGCGTTGTCGGTTCCAAGCGCCGCGCCGGCCGGGCCTCAGGCGGGCTGGCGCGGGTTCGTCGTTCTGGGCGACGGCCTGCCCGGTTCCGAGCCGATCTTACTGCGCGTCAAGGAGAAGGTGGTCGAGATGCAAAATGGCGCCTGGCAGGACAGCACCGGTATCGAGGTATTGCTTGAGACGTCTGCGCGACGTCATGGCTATGGTGCGTTGCTGGATGAAGCGCGCAAACGGACCAACTCTGGAGCTGTATCATGAACCCGGAGCAACAATCGCCTTGGCAATGGACCCATGACGGTCCCCAACTCGACTTCGCCCGCGCTTTCGCACGCTTTCGCGGCGTCCTCGAATCCGCCTGGACATCGCCAGAGGATGGCGCGGCCGTTGCCGAGACCTTCGCCCGCTGCGCCGAAGCGATGCAGGAGCCGCTCCAGGCCCCCGAGGCGGCGGAACGCATAGCTCAGTCATTTGCCACCTATCACGAGGCGCTGCGTGCAGCGACACTGACGCCGGAAGCGCGAAGGATGGTGCGGGAGGCACTGCACGAATACGTGGCCGACCTCATCAAGGCCTGGGCTGCGGTCCCGCCTGACAATTTGGCGGCTGCGGATCTTGTGGCGATCGCGCAAAGCATGAGCTGGATCGCCAATGTGGCGGTCGACATCGAAAATGCCTGAGCCGCCGGACGTCGGCAAGGTCGACTTGTGGCTGCTCGACGTGCGGCCGTGCATTACGGCAGAAGCCGATGCGCTGGAGCTGCTCGACGATGAAGAACGCGGGCGCGCGGAGCGGCTGCGTTGCCCCCGGGCGCGGGCACAATTCGTGCGCACGCGAGCGGGATTGCGCCGCATCCTGGCGAGTTACCTGGCGGTGCCGCCACGGTCGGTACCCATTGCGTATGGCGCTCACGGCAAGCCTCGGATGCCGTGCGGACGGTTGCGCTTCAATGTTTCGCATGCGGGTGGGGCGGCGCTTCTCGCATTTGCATCTGAGTGCGAGGTCGGCGTCGATCTGGAACGCATCGAAACCATCGATGCCGCCGAAATCCTGACGACATGGGCATCGCCACGCGAATATGCCGCCTGGAGAGCCTCCTCCCCCGGCGACCGCCTGGCCGCCCTCTACCGCGGCTGGGTGCGCAAGGAGGCCATACTCAAGGCGTGGGGTTGCGGATTCTCCGTGGCGCCTCAAGAGCTTGACGTACCCATGAGTGCGACGGCCGGGGAGCATATTGTCGTCGGTACGGCCTTGCACCGACCCAACTGCCGAGTGCTCGATGTGCCGGTAGGCAGTTCCTGGACTGCAGCGCTCGCTGTCGAAGGGGGGGCACCTTGTACGGCCTCGTTCATTGTCCAGGCCTCGTAGGACCGACCCGGCTGCCTCGAAAGAGGCCCAGCAATTTGGTTCTGGAGAACAGCTTTCCTTGACGAGAGCGGCCGAGCGACCAATGTACGGAGGCCATCTTTGTCTGCGCAGGAACTTTTGCTTATGACAGCCTCGATCTACGATATTCCGTTCAGCCGCGCCGACGGCTCAACGACAAGCCTTCGTGCATATACCGACAGCGTCCTGCTGATCGTCAACGTCGCCTCCAGATGCGGCTACACCAAGCAGTATGATGGGCTGGAGGCGCTCTACGCATCGTATCGCGAGCGTGGCCTGGTGGTGCTCGGCTTTCCGGCCAATGACTTCGCCGGCCAGGAACCGGGCACCGACGCCGAAATCCAGGAATTCTGCCGGCTGACTTATGGTGTCGAATTCCCTGTGTTCGCCAAGATCGTGGTGAAGGGACCACAGAAGCATCCGCTCTATCGGGCGTTGATCGAGGCGCTGCCGAAGGCTGTCTTCCAACCGGGTAGCAAATTGGCGGCCCGGATGGCGGGGAAAGGTGCCGCGCCCGAACCCGACGAGGTGAGTTGGAACTTCGAGAAGTTTCTGGTCGACCGCAAAGGGATCGTTGTCGCCCGCTTTGGCTCCGACACCGAGCCGCAGGACGAGGCGATCGTCGGCCCTCTCCGCAAGCTCCTGGCGGTGTGACGCAAGATACAGCCTGCTGGTGCGGCCCTTCCATGGCTGCGTGCTGCAAGGTTTTTGGCACCGCTGCGTTGCAGCTTCAGTGGTAAAGCCACCCATCTAACCCGAGGAGAGTAGGCCATGGATCTGCAACTGGACGGAAAACGCGCCCTGGTCACCGGCGGCAGCAAGGGAATTGGTCGTGCCATCGCCCGGCAGTTGGCCCTGGAAGGCGTCGATCTCGTCATCGCCGCCCGCAACGTTGCCGATGTGGACATTGCCGCGCGCGAACTGGCTGCGGAGACCGGACGCAAGATCGTCGGACTGACCGTCGACACGCAGGACGACAGCTCGGTCAGAGCGCTGGTGGCCGCAACGGTCGCGGCGCTCGGCGGCCTCGACATTCTGGTCAACGCCGCGGCCAAGCCGGGCGGGCAGGCACCGCCGCCGAAACTGGCCGAGATCACCGACGACCTGTTTTGGGATGACGTGAACGTCAAAGTGATGGGCTATCTTCGCATGGCGCGCGAGGCTGCTCCCCACATGGCTGCCGCGGGCTGGGGCCGCATTATCAACATAAGCGGCCTCGCAGCGCGCCAGACCGGCTCCATCATCGGCTCGATCCGCAATGTTGCCGTCTCTGCCCTGACCAAGAACCTTGCCGACGAATTGGGCCCCAAGGGGATCAACGCAACGGTGGTCCATCCCGGCCTGACCCGCACCGAAAAGACCGCTCCCCTGGTCGCCGCCCGCGCGGCTTCGGCAGGCGTTTCGCCCGAGGAGATCGAACAGCGTCTTGCCGCCAATGTCACGATCGGTCGCCTCGTCGATATGGCCGAGATCGCCGATGTCGTTGCATTCCTCGCTTCGCCGCGAAGTGTTGCCATAAACGGCGACGCGATCGCCTGTGGCGGCGGGATCAAGGGGCCGATACACTATTAGCCGGCAACGGCCGGCGGCTATGGCGGTCGGCTACTTGTGCATCAAAAATTCTCCACCCAGGGCCGCAATTCGATCTCCCACGTCCAGGCGCTTCGATGCTGCTGATGGATTGCGAGATAGGCGTCGGCGATCGCGTCCGGCGACAGCCAACGGTCGGGCGGGGTCGAGTCCGGCGACCGCACCGGGCCGCTGGATGCTATGCCGCCATCGATGACGAAATGCGCCACGTGGATGTTCTTTGGCGCAAGCTCGCGCGCCATCGACTGCGCCAGCCCACGCAGACCAAACTTCGGCATTGCGAAACCGGCGGAATTGGCAAAGCCCTTGACGCTGGCCGTGGCTCCCGTGAACAGGATCGATCCGGCGCCTGAGGCCTGCAACCGACGTGCTGCTTGCTGACCGAACAGAAAGCCGCCATAGGCACCCACGAGCAGTGCTTTTTTCACCTCCTCCGGATCGAGATCGGCAATGCCGCCGCGCACGCGGCCGGCCGCATTGAAGATCGCCAGCGAGAGCGGGCCGATGCCATCCACCGCATGGAACAGGTTTTCCACCGATGCCGGGTCCGACACGTCGGTTGAGATCACCTCGGCCCCGGTCTCGGTGGCAAGCGCGTCGAGCTTCGCAACATTGCGCGCCGCCAGCACCAGCTTGAATCCTTGGCGGCTGAAGACCCTCGCCAACGAGGCGCCAAGGCCGGATCCCACGCCTGCGATAACGGCAACTTTGCTTGTCATGGTTTTCTCCGACGTTGCGCCTTTGTGATGGGGATGGGCCCTCAGTCAGGCAGATGAATAGCTCGCTGGTTGTAAAGGATCTTGCGGATGTGGGCCTGTTCCTCCGGCGTAAGCTTGCTCTGGTCGGTTGACAGGTCGGCGCCCACCGCCAGGCCGCGCTGCACGCCCGGGCGCGCGCCGACCTCCTCGAACCAGCGTTTGAAATGCCTGAACTCATTGATGTCCTGGCCCTGTGCCTGCCAGTTGACGGTCCAGGGATAGCTGATGATATCGGCGATGGTGAAGTCTTCACCTGCAAGGTAGCGGCGATCGCGAAGTCGCATATTGAGGACGCCGTAGAGCCGGTTTGCTTCGTCGGTGAAGCGGCGCACCGCATAGGACTGGTCGCCTTCCCTGTCGCCCAACCTGCGGAAATGACCCGCTTCGCCCAGCTTCGGCCCCTGGTTGGCCATCTGCCATATCACCCACTGCGCGACATCGTACTTGGTGCGCAGGTCCTGCGGCCAAAGCTTGCCGGTCTTCTCCGCAAGATAGAACAGGATCGCGCCGGACTCGAACACGCCGACGGGCGCGCCGCCGTCCTTCGGTTCGGTATCGACGATGGCCGGCATGCGGTGGTTGGGATTGAGCTTTAGGTATTCAGGCGTGAACTGGTCGCCATGTGAGATGTCCACGGGCTTCAGTGTGTAAGGCGTGCCTGTCTCCTCCAGGAAGATCGAGATTTTTTTGCCGTTGGGCGTCGGCCAGTAATAGAGATCGATCATGCTCCGTCCTGCCTGCGCTGTTGGGGAAGCGGCATCAGCTTCGCGCCATTCGCTCATGAAGCAAGCTAGACGAAATCGAGAGCCGGTTCACGAAGCGACGATCTACGGATGCACGATTTTGAGCAAAAAATGTCTGTACGAGGACGGAGGCTGAGCAAGCGTCAGGACGCGCTTGACCGTGGCCCGCGAGCAGCTATGGCACCAGCGCCGCCTAAGCCGGAATAAACACCGTCAGCCTGATGCCGGATAATGGACAATTTGCTTACGTTAGTCGTGCTCGCGTGGTGCGAGGCGTGGCCAGGAGCAGGCTCGTCTCGCTGCCCGTTATCCCGGCAATCAATCGGATGCGCCGTAGCACAGCATCGAAATCTGTCAGTGATGCCGTCCCGAGTTCGACCACGAGATCCCACCGGCCATTGGTGGTGTGGATGGTCGAGACTTCCGGGAAGCCGCCCAGCGCCCGGACCACGCGGTCGGCGGCATGGCCCTCGATCTCGATGAGCATGATACCGCGGATGCGCTGATCGACGGCGTCGGCGCGCAGCACCACCGTGTAGCCGATGATGTCGCCGGACCGTTCCAGCCGCTCCATACGCGCCCTGACCGTGGCGCGCGAGACGCCGAGATCGACGGCAAGATCCGACACGCTGCGCCGCGCGTCATGCCGCAGCAAGGTTACGAGCCGTTCGTCCAGCGTATCCATCAGCTTACCATTTTGACCAGTTCTGCTGCCAATACGATAAACAATGCATTTCGAATTGCCAATTCTGCCTGTTCATATCGCCGGCTCGCCATGGTTCTCTCACGGCATTCGAACTTGGCCGTAGGAAAAACAATGCGTTGCAAAATCGTCGGGGCACCGGTGCAGGACGGCGCCGGCAGAATGGGCTGCGAAATGGGGCCGAGCGCCCTGAGGACCGCCGGACTTGTTGAAGTGCTGTCCGGCCTCGGCCACGCTGTCGAGGATATGGGCGCCGTACAGGCGATGCCGGCGAGACGCATTTCGCATGGCAATCTGGCGCTGAAGGCCCTGCCCGAAATATCGGCCTGGACATCCGCCATTGCCGCGGCCGCCTACGCGGCGAGCGAGGACGCCATGCCGATCTTTCTCGGCGGCGACCATTCGATCTCGGCCGGGACCGTGTCGGGCCTCGCCCGCCGCGCCGCTGAGACCGGGCGGCCGCTGTTCGTGCTCTGGCTCGACGCGCACCCGGACTTCCACACGCTCGACACCACCGCCAGCGGTAATCTGCACGGCGTTCCGCTCGCTTACGCCAGCGGCCAGCCGGGTTTCCACGGCTATTTTCCGGCTCTACCGGCAGCGGTCGATCCCAAGCGTATCTGCACAATGGGCCTGCGCAGTGTCGACCCGGCCGAGCGCAGCGCGCTCAACCAGGCGGGCGTGACCGTGCACGACATGCGCGCCATCGACGAGCGTGGCATCGCGCCGCTGCTGCGCGCCTTCCTGGCGCGGGTGTCTGATGAAAACGGGCTGCTGCATGTCAGTCTCGACGTTGATTTCCTCGACCCGTCGATCGCGCCCGCAGTCGGCACCACGGTTCCCGGAGGCGCGACGTTCCGTGAGGCGCATCTGGTGATGGAGATGCTGTCCGACAGCGGCCTCGTCTCCAGCCTGGACCTGGTCGAGCTGAATCCCTTTCTGGACGAGCGTGGCCGCACCGCGACGCTGATGGTCGACTTGACGGCGAGCCTGATGGGCCGCCGCATCATGGACCGGCCGACCCGCAGCCATTCCGGGAGCTTTTGATCATGACCACGGCAAAGCTGAACATCGTCCCCTTCGTCAGCGTCGACCGCATGATGAAGCTGGTGAATGTCATCGGTGTCGAGCGCTTCCTGACCGAACTCGCTGGCTACATCGAGGAAGACTTCCGTCGCTGGGACCTGTTCGACAAGACGCCGCGCATCGCCTCGCACAGCCATGACGGCGTCATCGAACTGATGCCGACAAGCGATGGGCGGCTCTATGGCTTTAAATATGTCAACGGCCATCCGAAGAATATGCGCCAGGGCCTGCAGACGGTCACGGCCTTCGGCGTACTCGCCGATGTTGGCAGCGGCTATCCGATGCTGCTCACCGAAATGACCATCCTGACTGCCCTGCGCACCGCCGCCACGTCCGCTGTCGCGGCCAAGTATCTGGCTCCGAGCGGCGCGCGCACCATGGCCATCATCGGCAATGGCGCGCAGTCGGAGTTCCAGGCGATAGCCTTCAAGGCGCTGACCGGCGTCGACCAGCTGAGGCTCTACGACATCGACCGGTCCGCCTCGCGCAAATGCGCCAAGAACCTGGCTGGCATGGGTTTTGACATCACCATCTGCGAAACCGGGCAGGAAGCGGTCGAAGGTGCCGGGATCATCACGACCGTTACGGCCGACAAGCAGTGCGCCACCATTCTCACCGACAACATGGTCGGCTCCGGAGTCCACATCAACGCCGTCGGCGGCGATTGTCCCGGCAAGACCGAACTGCACAGGGACATCCTGCTGCGCTCCGACATTTTCGTCGAGTTCCCTCCCCAGACACGCATCGAGGGCGAGATCCAGCAGTTGGGTCCCGACCATCCGGTGACCGAGCTCTGGCAGGTGATCGCCGCCAAGACCCAAGGCCGCCGAGACGCCAAGCAGATCACCTTGTTCGATTCCGTCGGCTTCGCGATCGAGGATTTTTCCGCGCTGCGTTATGTGCGTGACCAGCTGCAGGCGACTGGCCTCTATGAGGAACTCGACCTGCTCGCTGATCCGGATGAACCACGCGACTTGTTCGGCATGCTGCTAAGAGCAGCCATGGAGCCGGCAGCATAAACAAGGCTCGCCCCGCGAACAGCAGGTCCCTGCCTTACCAGCCGAGCCAGATTTCCTTTTACGTTTGAACATGAGTTTAGACGTTCGGGGAACTGGATCGAAGGTGCGAAAGACAATTCTTTACGATCCGTTAACCGCGTCGATACTTTGGCGCAAATTTCCGTTACGGAAGCCAAAAACCAGGTGCATTGGTCGCCAATCCGTTTTAGTTTACATTCTATAAATGCGTTATTCGGCGAAGTTGACTTTGAGTTAGCCACGCTTTTTGTGGCCGATCCTCGCTGTAACGATCCAATACAAAATTGATCTTGCAAAGATATTGCCTGTAAAGAGCGATGAGGCTGCCGCTTCGGTGGCCGGGGGGCTTTCGTGCATTTTCTTTTGCTCGTCTTGCTGAAGAGATACGTCGTCAATCCAGCGATCGCCTTGGCAGCCTTCCTTGTCTACGGCGAAGGAATTAACCTTGCCGCAGCTCAGCAAATGTGCGGCCAGGCGCTGTCACAGTGCGACCTGCAGACCGACTCCGCATGCCTCGAGCGCACCTATGCGTGCGGTGAATATGATACCGTTATCCAGTCGCTCTTCGTCGAGCGGTTCGAACCGACGCCCGACCAGAAATACTTCGTCGGCGCATCGTTCTATGGCCGCCACATTCGCGAGCGCGCCGCCGGCGTGCAGTGCGAGATGGTGAAGTTCGCGCGCGAATACCTGACCGACTACCTGTCCGGCGTCGAGGCCGAGTTCACCACCAGCGGCTCGTTCGGCACGATGCGACAGATGGATCAAATCTATCATGCTGCGCAGATGCTGACCGATCTCGGCGACATCACCGGCTGCCCGGAATCGGCGCTGACACGCGCCACCGTCGAAGACATCGCCCGTAGCGAGGCCGTACGCTATGCACGCTCGGTGTTCCTGCAGCCGCCGCCGGAAGCTCGTTCGTCGTTCGACACGCTGCAATTGGCTCTGAGAAGCTTCGTCAGTCGGGCGTCCGATCTCGAAACGGGGATCGCACTGCGCCGCATCGAGATCAAGTCGGCCGAAACGCACCTGAAGGCGATCCGCGTCATTTTCGCTGATATATTCGGACCGGTGACCGGGGCGGGCGCGACGCTGGTCGCCAACACCTCGATCCTCGACGGCCTGGCCGCGAAGACGACGCAGATGCTGCGCTCGGTCGAAGTATCGGAGGGAGAATTCAAGCGGGCGCTCGGCAACGTCACGCCGGAGCAATACGCCAATCTCAATCGCAACACGGTCGCCAGCGCGGAGGATTTTCTCAAGGTCTCCGCCTTCCACATCAACATGATAGGGGTGCTGCTGCCGACCGATCCGGCAAAGCCCTTCTGGCGGCTGGACGCCGAGGTTCATGCCGACAACGCGGCACAGGGCGCATTCAACGATCTCGCCAAGATAAAGGCGGACTGGAAGGCGCACGGCGCGGCGACCGGCATCTGCGCCCAGGCTGGCGCTGCCGACAGGGTGTGGTACTGCCGATGACAAGCCTCCGAGCCATCGCGTTGTCCGTGATTGCCAGTTGCGTCCTGGCCGGCGCGGCCAGCGCCGCGTCGATCCTGGAGCGCGCCTACACTTCTGAGAAACTCGACGGTTTCTGGAACGCGACGCTCTCGAACGCAACGCCCGACACCACCCGGTTCAGCCTGCTCGCGCCCGGTCCCGCCGCCATCGAACCGAGCCACGAGGCGACGCAGCCCGATTTCGGCTTGCCCTTCACCGGCGAGGTGGTCGGCGAGGCGTCGGGCTCCTCCGGCGGCAGCCGCAGCGTCGGTTTCCCGATCATCCCGCTTTCGGCCGATGACGCCTCGGTGCTGATGCGACGCCTAGCCTGGTCGGAGATCTACCTCAGCCGCTACCGCTTCTTCGCCCCAATCTCGACCGATAGCGCCGAAGAGCTCGCCGCGCTCGTCGGCCGACAATACGCCGCCGCCGTCGAGGCCTACCTGATTACCGGGCGGCTTTACTTCTCCGGGGCCGACTTGCCGGAGAAATGCCGGCACCTGACGCGGATGAACGAGATCAATGCCGGGCCTTTGTCGGGCGCCAGCCTGGATTCGCTGCCTGCGGCCTGGCGCCCGCTGTTCCCGATCGTCGAGGCGGTGCGTGCACGGCTTGGTTCGGACGCGCTGGCGAAACTGGTCTGTTCGGTCAAGCCGGTACGCGGGCGCGCCGAGACGACCGGCCTGATCGAGACGCGGGTGCGCGCGCAGATCGTCAAGGCGGTCAGGACGAAGGTCGACGACACGCTCAACCTGATGAACGCCGCTTCGACCGAATACCAGTCGCTGGTCAACGAGATGGACGTGTCGATCAAGTCGGCCGAGGTGATGGAGCTGGAGCGTGTGCTCGGCAACGCACAGGCCAATATGGTGCTCGTCAAGGAGGATCAGCTGAAGGCAGCCGAGACGATCGCCACGCTGCAGGCTGTCGACCTCTCAAGCCTCAACCAGCCGGAATCGCTGAAGGAGTTCGAAGACGGCAAGGCAAGGATGACGCAGATCGTCGGGCAGATAGAAGGCGTCATGACGGCTCTGTCCGGCCTCGCGCATGTCGTCGACGATCCGGCGATCACCGCCGAGCTTTCTTCCTGCGCAGGACTGGCCGGAGCGTATTCGAGGCTCGACCTCACGCTCGACACTGGCGCGCTGACCGCGACGATCAACGGCCCTTACGAGGACTGCATCAACCATGCCCGGGTGGTGGTCGGGCGTTTCCAGAATCCATCGCTTTCCAAGGCGCAGATGGCCGAACTTGCCCGGCACGTGCGCCAGATTTCCGAGGTCTTTCTGTCGACGGGGCAACTATGAGACGGTTCTTCCTGCTTTGCGGTCTGGTCGTCAGCATCGTTTTCGGCGCTGCGGGAATGGCGCGCGGGCAGGACTGCATGGCGCTCGACGTCGACGCGGCGGCCGGCCATGCCGGCGAGCTGACGACGCTGCTCAAGATCGCCAATTTCCGCGCCGACGTGAAATACATGGGCGAAGTCGCCACCGAACTCGAACAGTTCCTGACGACCTGCGGCGACGAGGCGACCGGACGACTGGCGATCGTGTGCGATTTCGACTGCCACCTGCAACTCGGACGCTATCGCCTGTTCCTCGCCGCCGACATGCCCTTCCTGTCGTCGGCGAGCGGCGTCAGCCGAAACGATACGCCGGTTTCGCCGCAAGCGGCGCAGGAATTCGGCCGGCAAGGCATCGAGATCGTCGACCGGGGCCTTCGCATTCTCGCTCGACAACAAGGCGGTGACCAGGGCACCGCGGCGGGAGAAGATGCGAGTTACCGCACCTTCGTGCGGCAACTGACGGCGCTGTCCTCGCTGAAGATCCAGCTGCTGATGAACACCGGCGACGTCTGGTACCAGACCGTCTCGGAGGCACGCGTCAAGGCGCTCGACTTCCTGGTCAGCGATACGCTGGGTGCCGTCGGAGGCGCTGGCCTCGACAACCAACCCAACCTCTCCAAGGCCTACACCAATTACGAGAGCGCAATGTGGGTGCTGGTCGAGACGCAAATGGATATTCCGGGCGAGTCCACCTACGACGACCTGCGCGCCGACCTGCTGCTGCAGCAGAGCGATCTCGATGCCCGCATGGACAGCGTGCGCAAGGGTTTCCTGTTCCTCAACATCGACCCCATGCAGTTCACGACGATCCCGTTCGAGGACCTGCAGGAGGCCCTGGCCGAGAGCGAGCTGCGACTGACCGAGGTCGAGCGCAATGTCGAGGCGCTGGTTGAGCGGTGGTACGCCAACAAGGAAGGCGAAGCGACGCGCGCGCTCGACGAGCAGCGGACGATCCGCAGTCAGGAAGTCAACCTGATCGCCCACAAGATCGGCAAGCTGGAGCACGAGGCGCAGACCTTCGCCACCACTGTCCAGGAAGAAATCAACGCGGTCGACGCCGAGAAGGACACGTTCGGCTATCGCCAGCAGATCAGGTCGCTGGAGATCGAACTCGGCAGCAAGATCGCCGAGTTCGAGAACCAGCGCCGTCAGATCAACGACAGGCAGGAACTCGACCTCATCGTCCTCTCCAAGGAGGCGGAAGTCGAGCGGCGCAACGAACTGCGCTGGCTGCTGAACTGGGAAATGACGCAGATGAACCTCGATCTGCAGATTTCCTCGCTCGAGAGCCAGATCACCGAGTATGCCCGCCAGACCGAGCGCAACGCCAACCAGCTCGAACAGGCGGTTCGCCAGCGGCAGATCCTTCAAACGCAGATCACCAACAACCAGGGTGCGATCGCCCGCGCCAACGACGCAATCACCGAACTGCACCTGAGGCAGACCGATATCTATGCTCGGCGGCGGTCGCTCGACCGGGAACAACTCTGCGGCATCGAGAACCAACTGGCTTTCATCGGCGAAGCGCCGGCCCAGCCGTTCACGCCGCTGTTGGCGGGAGAATTGCCGTGCCAGACCGTGACGCCAGCGTTCACCCGCAATCAATACCAGGCGCAGATGTGCGGGCCAGACGGTCAGTCGGGGCTGCGGGCGCAGCTGCTGAACAATCAGGTTCAGGCCAAGGCGTTCCTAATGAAATGCGTGATCGGCGACGCGGATTTTTCGGATGTCGAACCACTGATCGCCGGTCAGCAGATGATCACGTCGAACATCTCGTTGCCGCAGGAACTGGAGAATGTCAGCTGTGGCTCATTCTCGCAAACCCAGACCGACTTCGCGAAGAAGGTTTATGACGCCGAGAAGCAGCTCTATGCCGCGAGGAAGGAAGGTCTCGAAGATGCTCGAACCCTGATCAAAGCCCAGCTCGGCGAAGTCATCGCCTGGTTCGTTGCATTCAACGGGACGACGACGGTTCTGCAGTTCGCGCTGAACAGCGCGCAAGCCGCCTATGCCACTGCAGCCGCGGTTCCGGAAATAAATGCATGCGCCTGCGGAATGGCCTCCGGCGTGGAAACCAGCACCGACGTGTCCAAGCCGGTCAAGGCGGCGCTCGACGCCGTGCAGGCGACCCTGTCGACGATTATCGCCACTGGCACGATCACGCAGGCAAACATCAATCAAGTCATGGGCATGGCGCAGACGCTGCAACGCCTTAGCCAGGCCATTAGCGAGCTCGATCTTGAAAAGGTATTGAAATCCCGTGCCCTAATAGACACGCACTTCCAACTCGCAGGCCAACGCGCCGACGGAGCCGAGTCGATCAAGCAACTCGCGCTTCAGGGCTCGATGGCGGCGATGGACTGCCAGAGCCAGGACCTCGGCATCGACGAGCAGGTCTCGCGGCTGAAATCCGACCATCAGCGAATCCTGGCCGGGCTCGATCTACAGGCTCGCGAGAATGATCTGCTGAGCTTCCAGATCACCGACCAGCAGCGGACGATCGAGCGGCTGACCAACGAGATCGCCATACTCAATCTCGAACTCGACAAGCTGTCCCTGTCGGAAGCCCAGCTCAACCAGGACAATGCACGTGTCGCAGAACTGGTCGCGGCAACCAACGGCCGCATCGAGCGCGTCCGCGCTGCGCAGACGACCGTGACAGGCCTCGCCGAGGAATCAAATGCCTCGACCAACCTGATCAACGAACTGCGCGACCGGCAGAAGGAGAAGATGCTGGCGCTCAACGACGCCGAACTCGCCTTCGTCGAGCAGCGCATCACGCAGTCGCGCGGCAATACCGAGGAACTCGTCGCGGGCCTGAACCAGGCCAAGGATCTCGGTCTCAAGAGCCGCGCGCTGCAGGACAGCATCCTGAAGTTCCAGGGCAACATTCAAGCCGAGGTGACAAAGCAGCAGGAGGACATGACCAAGCTCGTCACCCAGATCGACGATCCGGCGACGCGCAAGAACCTGTTCATCGCGACCCAGGACACCGTCGCCGACCTGATGAAGGGCATTCCCGAATATCTGGTGACAAAGCGGCGCGTACTCGAGACCGCCAACCGGCTGATGCACCTGATGCGCCGCCGCTTTGAGGTGGTGCAGGCCTTCACCGGCGAGGCGGCGACCGTGCCCGTCGTCTATGTGCGCAATGCAACCCAGCTGCAGGCAATGATAGACGACATCGTCGCCAAGCGCTTCTTCGACGAGCGGCAGATCAATATCGATGTCGCCCAGATCGTGGTGCCCGCCAATTCCGGTTTCGCCCGCAAGCTGGCGCTCGACGAGAATGTCGAGTTCGAGGTTTCGCCCTTCGCGTCGACCGACGCGCTGATGAAGGCAAACGGCTATTTCGCGCTGTGGGCGCCCAACAAATTCCGTGAGCGCAAGAACTTGACCCTGATCGATGTCTTCGCTGGCACCGACTACCAGTGCACAGGCGCGCAGTGGAACCGCTTCGCCTTGCAACACCGCGGCAGCGGGTTTGTCTTCAAGCCGCTGACCAAGGGGTCGAGCGAGGTCCGCGCCGACATTTCGGTCGGGCCGGAGCGGGTCGCGTTGCAGACCTTTTTCAACCAGGCCGACAGCGGCGACGAAATCAGCCGGATCATCCGCTACTGGGTGCAGGATCGCTACCAGGCGCGCAAGTTCCCGCGTGCGCCCGGACCTTCGAACGACACCAGCCTGATCCTGCCCTATCTCGGCGCGCCGCTGATCGGCTCGTACCGGCTGTCGCTGCAGCCGAGCGACTGCCCCTTCGACGGCGCCGTGTTCACGCTCTATTTCATCTTCGCGAGCGCGCCATGAGAGCCATCGTCGCCACAGCAGCGCTCGGTCTGGCGCTCAGCGCGACGGGAGCAGCCGCGCGCGACCTCTTCGTCGACAATCTCGCCGGCTATACGATCGAATCGCGCGTTCTCGACGCTCCCAACTGCGAGGGGCCGGCCATTCCGGACGGCACGCTGAAGACATTCGAGCAAGGCCTCTGCGTCTTCCACCGCCCGGCCCGCAGTCCGAGCGACAGCGAACGTGCGGCCAACCTGATGCGGGAGGCGCAGACACGCGGACTGCCGCCCGTCCACCAGCAACTCGCCGGGCTGATTTCAGGCTTGGCGACCTGCGCCGAGGCGACGCGTCACCTCGACGCCTACCGCGCTTCCGGCAACCAGAGCCGGATGGAGCAGACGCTCTTCTGCCGCGACCGGCGGCACAGCCAGGCCGACCTGAACGCGATCGAATGGAACCATGCGCTGTTCGAATATGCCGACGGGCTCGCTTCGAACCGAACCCTCGACCAGAGGCTGGCCGAGATGAGCGCCTGCCAGGCTGGGCCCTTGAGCACCGATTTCGACGCCCAGTGCGGCCTGATCTCCAATCTGTCCGACACCGAGATCGGAGCCTTCGCCGACGGGGCTGCCGGCAAAGTCATCGAGAGCTACTTCGCCAGCGTCGAGAGCCCGATTACCGCGATGTTTTCGCGCAAGCTGAAACGAGCCGAGGGCCTGGTGCAGAGTTCGCGCGCCGGCATCGATGACATCAAGGCGGGCGCCGACACAGTGAACAAGGAATACGCCGCATTGAACCAGGTCTACGAGGCGGCGCGCGACACCAAGATGGGGCCGATCTACAACGCCTACCGCGAGGCGATCCTGAGGGCGACCTCGATCCTCGACGAGTTCGACCGGTGGAAGGGCGGGCTGTACATAACCTCGGAAAACATCAACCTGATGCCGAAGATCACCGAACGATCGGGCGAGATCGCGGGCGAGAAGACGCGCGTCGACGGCCTCGCCTTCGAGGCCAAGGCAAGCGCGCTGGTCGGCGACATCAAGCGCATCATCAATGCCGACGCCGAGAACCGCGCCGCGGTCGCCGCCTTCTGCCGCATCTATTTCTGCGAACTGACCAACCGCCGCGCTATGGCCGACGTCATCCGAACCTGCCGTCGGCCGGCGCTTGCCAACAACCCGCTGTGCGTCGGCCAGAACGGGCAGATCACCAATGGAACTCTTACGGTCGACTTCCAAGGGCCGCATTCGATCACGGTCAAGGCGCTGTGCCAGTCAGCCGGCCTCGATCCGTTGATGACCGAGGTCAATATGGACCCCGCCCGCGCCGCAAGCTGCTTGAGCGAATTGAGATGAGACAGGCGGTCATGTTGCTCACCCTGGTTCTCGCGGGCACGTCAGTAGCCCGCGCCGAGCCGCAGCTTGCCGCTTTCGTCACTGACCAGAACAACGACGTCTATGTCGCGCTTTTCGACGGCAAGGCGGTGGAACTCGCCGGCTGCTCCAGCCCGGGCCAGGCGAAAAGGTTGCTGCACCTGCCTGACACCGCGCTAGTCTCGGAGGCGACGCTCGCCAATCTTCAAACTGAAAACAGTTTTGGGACGCAGCCGCGGCTGCCATGCCCTGGGACGGCATTCAATATCGACTGGCCGGCGACGACCGCTATCTGGGCCGATGTCGAGGCATCCGGCAACTACTATCTGCCTTCCCCCTCGGGCACCGGCTATTTCGCCGTGCCCGCTGCCTGCGCCGAGATCAAGGCGGCACTTGCCATCCGCGAGCGGCTGCAACTGCCGGGCGTGCTCCAGGGTTTTGCCGCGCCGCCCGACGTCGGGACACCGTTCGTACTCGATTGCGGGCGCGGCGATCTCGGCGGTCCATCGGACATAGCGGCGGCGAGCGTGGCCCGTTGGAGCCTGCACCGGTTCGAAACCTTCCTCAGCGCCGAAAGCATCGGCGACACGGTCTATGTCGTGCGCTACACACCGCCGGGCGAAGGTGCGCAGCCCTCCTACCTGCCGATTGCGCGCCTCGACGGCAAGGCGACGCGCGACATCATCGCAGATGTGGCCGCCGCGGAAGCGGCGGAGACGAAGCTGCGGGCATTCTTCGGCATCGCCGAGGCCGAAGCCGTAACCCTGCTCGGCGCCGACGCTGTGGCGGCGCTTCGTTCGGCGCCCTTCGTTGACCTGTGTCTATCGAATTGCGATGGCTATCAGCGCGAGCACGCGGCCTTCGCGCAGCCTGGCATCGACCTCGGCCTGTCGCCGCTGTCCGCTGGCCTGTCCATCACCTCACTCGACCCCCTCGGCAATACGCGGCTGGACTGGACCTTCGCGGAAGGGCGGACGCTGTCCTTCACGGGTTGCCCGCTTCTAACATCGGCGCTCGGCCTGTCCGCACCCGGCATTGGCGACTGGATGGGCGAGACAGATCGCGCGCTGACCGCCACTCCGCCGCCGGGTACCGGCTTCGACTGTCGGGGGTCGGCCAGCGATACCTGCGTTCGCCGCGTCAATGATGGCGGTACGCTGACGCTGGCGCAATTCTCATCCGAGGGCGATTGCGCCGGACGGACGAATCTCAGGCTCGAACTGCCCGCATCGGTCAAGACGCCGCAGACGCTGATCCTGAAGGGATTGCCGTTCAAGACGGTGCACATGGCGCCGGCCCCCGGCGTCGCCCGCACGCGGCTCGTCGGCACCGCCAACCGGGTGCCTGCCGGCACGTCCTCATGCATCCTGTCCGCGACCGGGGTGATCATCGTCGCGGACGGGTTGCCTCGGCTCGAACTCGAGCGGATCGACCTGGCGCGGGCGGCCGATCAAACGACCGATGAGGTCGTCGCCGTGATCGCTCAAAACGGCGCGGTCGCGCTCGACGATGTGACCATCGGCACCGTGGCGGACGGACTGTCGCCGATGGCGCGCGGCGCGTCGCTGTGCCTAGCCGACCTTTATGCGCGAGGGCTCAGAGTTGAAGCAGACATGCTGGCGATCCAGGGCGTTCGGGCCCGGCTGCTGATCTCGGCCCAGGCGCCGGTCCGCTCCACCCTTGTCCGCGCGCGTTTCGGCGCGGTGCTCACTTCCGACAGCCTGATGCGGATGGACTTCACCGACATCGCCGCAGCCAATCCGCTGGTGTTGCGCGGGGCGGTCGTGGCGGGTCGCTCGGACGGGCTGGCGCCGACGGCAGCCGGCCTTGCGGTCGGCTCCGCTATCCAGCTCGAGCGCGGTTCGTCGGCGAATTTCACTACCTCGACGGTGTCCGGCTTCCGCTGCGCGGTCAGTTTCGCCGACATCGCCTCTAGCGCCAGTTTCCTGCTGCCGGGCAACGACATCGCACACGACAATACCAGCCGGGCCTGCGGGCCGGGCCGCTTCAGCCTCGTCGAATAGAGCGGAAGGAGGATTGGCAGATGAACCGTATCGCCCGATCGCTGCTCCACCTGCTGGCGCTGCTCGCGGTGATCCATGCCGGTCCGGCCCTGGCCGAGGAACCGAAGGTCGTCCTGTTGGAAGACCCGACCCTGAACGCCACCCGCTTACACTATCCGCTGCTCATCTCGGAAGGCCGCGGCTACCGTATCCGCTGCAACGAACAGGCAGACGAGGAAGCGGTGATCCGCGGACTGGGCTTTGCCACCGTCCCCTCGCAAGTGCTGACCGCCGTCGACAACGCGGTCATCGCGGCCAACCCAGCAACAAATCCGCTGTTGTGTCCATCCGACGAGAACTACCCGATCAAGGTCTTTGCGCATGATGGCGGCAGCGGGCTCGTCTATTACCTGCAGTTCCCGACCGATTTCGGTTCTGCATCCTTTTCCGACCAACTCTACATTCCCGGCTGCGCGCCTTTGGTCGAGGGACTGAAGCTCGACCTCAATCAGGCGATCGACGCCGATCCCACCCCATTCTTCGCCGGAAAGGTCCATACCATCGCATGCGTCGCGGGGCCGCCGGTTGTCGGAAGGCCGACGACCTTTGCCAGCTGGTGCATCAAGGATGACCTTGATCCGGCTCAGCGGACGACGGTCGAGGAACTGCTCGAGCTGACGCCAGGCGGTGCCTCCGCTCTTGGCAATCCGGCGGCGTGCGCAAGCGCGCAGGACTTTCTCGGGTCGAGCACGACACTCGACCTGGCCGGGCGACGGCTGACAAACCTCGAGCCGCTGGCGACACTTACCCATCTGACGAGCCTGACCTTGTCCGGCAATGAAATTACCGACATGCGCGACCTGGAAAAGCTGACCAAGCTTACGTTCCTCGATCTGTCGCGCAATCGGATCAGCAACATCAGCGTGACGGCGGTGATGAAGGATCTGGCCGAGGCCGACCTCAGTTCCAACCAGATCGCCGACCTGCGGCCGCTCGCCTCGGCACGGGCGCTGACCCGGCTGGTTCTGGCCAGCAACAAGATCGTCGACGTGTCGCCACTACGGTTTCTGCAAGAGCTCACCGCGCTTGACCTGTCGAAGAACCGGATCACGGATGCGCGTCCCTTGATGAGCCTGACCAAACTCGCCGCTCCGAACCTGCGCGCAAACCGCCTGGCCACGGCGCAATCCGTCAGCGCCATCCTGCCATTCAATCCGTCGCTGGACGGCAATCCGGTCTGCATCAGTCGACCCGAGGCAATCGACCGTGGCCTCCGGCAAGATTTTTGAAGCCTGCATCACGGCAGTGAAGGAAGGCGACGTGGTGCTGGCAAACATGCAGACCGGCAAGTGCCTGGCTGTGGCCGAGGGGCGCCTCGACAACAACGCCCCGGCCGTCCAGTTCAATTGCGACGGCGACCCGTGGCGTCGCTGGAAACTGGTCGAGACGGAGGATGGTTTTCAGCTGCAGAACGTACGGACCGGAAAATGCCTGACGATTGCCGGCGGGGTCAGCACCGATAACAACGTCCCTGCCCTCCAATTCGACTGCGATCGGGACGCATCGCGACATTGGAAGCTGACCGCAACCGGCGACGGCTTCCAGGCTGAAAACGTGCAGACGGGGAAATGCCTGACCATTGCCGGCGGGGAGAGCACCGACGACGACGTCCCTGCCCTCCAATTCAACTGCGACCGCCATCCGTCGCGATTCTGGAGCATCCGAGCGGCCGACCCCGAAGTCATGCTGGTGAACCGACAAACCGAAAGGTGCCTTTCGGTCGCGGAAGGACGAACCGACAACAACGCGCCGACCGTGCAATTCGATTGCGACGGCAGTCAATGGCAGCGCTGGAGGCTGGTTGAGACAGGCGACGGCTTCCAGGTGGCGAACGTCCAGACGGGCAAGTGCCTGACGATTGCCGGCGGGATCAGCACCGAAGACAACATCCCGGCCTTGCAGTTCAACTGTGACAGCGACCCTTCTCGCCGCTGGAACCTGGTCGAGACGCGCGACGGGGTTCAGGCGGAAAACGTCCAGACGGGCAAGTGCCTGACCATTGCCGGCGGGGTCAGCAACTTGAACAACATCCCGGCCCTTCAGTTCACCTGCGACCGTGATCCGTCAGGCTATTGGACCATCAAGGCGGCGGACGAGAGGTAGCGCCGCCAAAGCTTCGGGCCGGTTGAGCCGCATCGATCAGCCTGAGCCTCGAAAGGAGAGATCCGATGAACCGCATCGCCCAATTGCTCCTTGTTGTGGTCATGCTTGTGGCCGCCGGCACCGGCCCTGCCCGCGCGGACGAGCCGAAGGTCGTGCTGTTCGAGGATCCAGGGCTGGAAGCGAACCGGCTGCATTATCCGCTGCTTATCTCCGACGGGCGCGGCTACCGCATCCGCTGCAAGGACCAGGCGGACGAGGAAGCGGTGATCCGCGGACTTGGGTTCGCGACGGTTCCTTCGGAGGTGCTGACCGCCGTCGACAGCGCGATCGTCGCCGCGGATCCCGCCGCCAATCCATTGCTGTGCCCGTCGGGCGACACATATCCGATCAAAGTTTTCGCGCACGATAATGGCAGCGGCCTCGTCTACTACCTGCAATTCCCCTCCGACTTCGGCGCGACGACATTTTCCGACCGGCTCTACATTCCGAGCTGCGCGCCGCTGGTCACCGAGCTGAGACTCAATCTCGACCAGGCTCTGAACGCCGACCCAACTCCGTTCTTCGCCGGCAAGATCCACACCATCACGTGCCTCTCCGGCGCGCCGCTGATTGACAAGCCGACGACCTTCGCGAAGTGGTGCGTCAAGGGCGACCGCACGCCGGCTGAAACGGCGACCGTGATGGCGGTGCTCGATTCGACGCCCGGCGGGGTTTCGGCGCTCGGCGACCCCGCCGCTTGCGCCGCCGCACAGGCCTTTCTGGAATCGATCACAACCCTGAACCTGAACGGCAAGGGCGTGCAGTCGATCGAGCCGATTGCGGTGCTGAAGAACCTCACGAGCCTGTCGATCGCTGACAACTCGATCGCCGACCTCGGGCCGCTGACCAAGCTCAAAACGCTGACCTTCCTCGACATTTCCGGCAATCACGTCGGCAACATCAACGCGCTGGCGCCACTCATCGCGCTGACGCGGGCCGACCTTTCCGACAACGACATCACCGACATCCGCGCCTTGTCGGCGCTGGCGCTGCTCACAAACCTTACGCTCGACAACAACAAGATCGCCAGCCTTGAGCCGCTGCAATTCCTGCAGGCGCTCTCTACACTGTCCATCGTCAACAATGGACTGACAGGCGACATGCTCGATCCGCTCAGTGCGCTCGGCGGCCTGACCAGCCTCAATCTCGCCAACAACAAGATCGAGACCTTCGCCAATCTCGGCAGTTTCCCCTCGACGCTAGCCATCAACCTCAGCGGCAATCCAATCGTCTCGGGCGGCGGGCAGAGCTTCGTTGACCTGTGCGTGCTGCATCGCGACGCGCCGACCCCGCTTGGGCAGACCGTCCGCGCCATGGTCGAATTGGAGGGTGGCGGGACGTGCGCCGCGGTCGGTAACAACCTGCTGGCGACCACGGCGCTCGACCTTTCGTCGAAGATCGTCAGTGACCTGCGTCCGCTCGCGACCTTGCCGCAACTCACCTCGCTCAACCTGTCGAGCAATGCCGTCACCGACGTCGCGCCGCTTGCCGGCCTGACCAACCTCGGCATACTCAACCTGTCAAAGAATTCGATCGCCAATGTCAGGCCGCTGGCAGCGCTGTCGGGCCTGATCAATCTCGATCTTTCCGACAATCCGGTGCAAGCCACCGACTTCCTGTCGGCATGCCTGATGCGGAACCAGACCGACTTTCTGGCGCCCGCGCAGGCCGCGGAAGTGAACGCGCTGCTGTCGATCTCGGGCAAGGCTGTCTGCGGCAAGGCCTACGACGATCTCAGTTCACGCCAGTTCGCCGACGCGAAGAACCGCGGGTTGACCAGCGTCTCGCTCTTCCAGGTGATGGGCAATCTCACCTCCATCGACCTGTCCGACAACCAGTTGTCCGATGTCTCGGCGCTGTCGGCGGTGCCGGGGCTGACGAAGCTCTGGATCCGAAACAACCAGATCCCCTCGATCCAGGGCGTGTTGCAACTGCGCCGCCTCGAACAACTGAGCATCGACGGCAATCCCGTGTCGAACCTGATCGGCATCGGGGTGCTCAACAAGCTGACCAAGCTCTATTTCTCGAACACACACGTGCAATCCGTGACGCCGCTGGCGGATCTGCCGCTGCTCGACGATGCCGGCATGCGCAACCTGCCGCTGCAATACGCCAGCTTCGCTGAATACTGCATCGTCTACCGGTTCGATTCCATCGCGCTCGGCGACGCGCGCGGTTTCATGGCGGCGCTCGACAGCCGCATGCAGGCCGACCACGTCGATAGCGCCGATTGCAGCGCTGCCCAGAACTGGGCGCAGTCACTGACCAGCCTGACGCTGAACAAGAAGTCGATCATCGCCGTCAACCCCGTGGTCCATTTCCGGGCGCTGGGAGAACTTAACCTGTTCGACAATGTGATCACCGACGCGTCCCCGATCGCATCGCTGACGGGACTTCAGAAACTGAACCTAGCCACCAACCGGCTGTCGGCGATCCCGCGCTTCGGCTCGAGCGGACTGAAATACATCTATCTGAACGACAACCAGATCACCGATGTCGGCAATCTGTCGAACATGCCGGCATTGTCGAATGTCGATCTGCGCAACAATCGGGTCTTCAATGCGCTGCCGCTCGGCTCGCTTCCAGCGCTGTCGATCGTCGATCTGCGGGGCAACCGGATCGCGAACTTCGTTCAAGTTAATCCGGTGATCGGAAAGTCCTATCTCGGCAATAATCCGATCTGCTCGTTCCCGCAGCCGCTCCTCCCCCAAGTCGCCGAAGCCTGCAAGCGCGAGCCGTCGCGCATCCTGGACGTCAATATTCACGTGTTCGATGAGATTGCCGTCCAGCCTTTAGTCGTCTGTCCGCGTCCGACCTGCCTGCAGCTCCAGCCCCACGTCATCGTGGGCCCGCTCATTCACCCGTAATGCCTGCACCCGGAGGTAGTCCCATGTTCGCCAAGACCCTTACCGCCCTCGCAGCCCTGACCGCTGGCGCCGCAGTACTCGGCTCCCCGGCTCGCGCCGAAGACAAATCAGCGACCTCGATCGTGCAGTTGCCCGCCGCGGGCGGCACCGTCACGCAGGAGGAAGGCAGCTTCTCGCTGAACAACAATACAGGATCGGCGAACTTCACCCTGCCGCTACCAACCCTGCCGACTCGTGGCCAGTTCGGGCCGCAGATGAGCCTCACCTACAGCCAGTTCGCGGGCGATACCGGCAACGGGCTCGGCATCGGCTGGCGGTTCAATACCCAGGAGATCGCCGTCAACGACGATCTCGGCACGGCCGTGCCAGGCACCAAGCCGGGCGGCGATTTCTTCTCCCGCCTGTCCTACATGGGCACGCGGCTCGTGTTTCTCGGAAACCAGAACGGCGTCTGGGAATACAAGCCCGAATACGCCGAGGATTTTGTCAAGATTCTCTATCACACCGGCGCGTTCGACGTCGTTTCGCTCGACCTGTCAGGCGGCCTGCACACCGACACCATCCCCTCCGGCTTCGAGGTGACCAACGCCGACGGAACGCGGCTGATCTTCAGCGGCGATCCCTCCGTGGCGGAGGGCAATTTCGACATAGCCAAGCCCTACGTGACGAAATGGCCGCTGGTGCTGCAGCTCGACACCAGCCGCGAAGCCGTCCGCTACGAATACCAGCGCTTCGGTGGACGCAGCTACCTGACAAAGGCCAGCTTCGCCGGCGGCCAGAGCAGCTATCAGTTCGACCTGATCGAGACGCAATCGACCCTCGTCAGCCACACCAATGGCAGCAAACAGGAGAACGCCCGGCTTTATGGCAAGGTGACGGCGAAATTCAAGGACACCGTCTACGCCCAATGGTGCGTGGGGTATGTCGGCCGTGACACCAATGACACCTCGAAGTTCGTCGTCAGGGCGCATCCGGACTGCCTGGCGAAGGCTCAGGCTGACCTGACGCCGCTCATCGACACGCAGTCAGTCAATGTGCTGGACCAGCTGCGCGTGCTCTACCGGTATGGCGACACCGGCGGCGAGGCGCTGGCGCAATCGACGCTGAAGTTCCCGGACATCAATTTCGGCTATTCGTCGTGGACAAGCGCCGAACTGGCGTCGCGCCCCGTCGTGTTCGAAGCGCCGAAGATGGCGTTCGCCGGCGACATCCCCCCTCAGAATTTCGAATTGGCCGACCTCAACATGGATGCACTGGTCGACATCGTGCAGACCAAGGATGACGGCGCGACCGTGCATCTCGGCAGCGGCGACCTGAACAGCGCCTTCGGCGACACCACCCAACTCGTGCTGTCGCGTCCGACCGAGGCTGGACTGATGCGCCAGATCGCGCCCCGGCTCACCGACAATCGCTTCGCTTTTGCCGACATCCTCGGCGACAGCTTCGTCGATATCGTCGAAATCGAAGACGGGCTGATGCACGTCTATGACGGCAAGGCCGATGGGACCTTCCCTTATCTCGGCCGCTCGATCCCGCTGCCCGGCGTCTCGCCGACGACATTCGCGGGCGGCAACGGCCGCTTCGCCGACGTCAATATGGACAGCATGTCCGACATCGTCACGACGCGCCTCAACGCTGATGGCCGCACCGAATGGCGGATATTTCTCAATCTCACCCAGCGCCAGGCCGATGGCGGTTACAGCGTCAATTTCGGCGCGCTGACCAAGGCGTTCCCATTCAACAGTCAGGACGGCCAGATACTCGGCCGCAACAACGTGCGGATGGTCGACATCAATGGCGACAGGCTGCCCGATCTCGTCGTCATCCGTCCAGCCGACCAGGGCTTCTGCCTCTACGAGAACCAGGGCAACATCTTCTCGACGGACCCGAATGCCCTGCTGTTTGGCGACGCCGCGATCAACGATCCGGTCTGCGGTCACGGCACCTTCTCGAAGATTGGCGGCATGCAGCCCGGCGAGAACCTCGCCACGATGTGGTACATCGACGCCAATGGCGACGGCATCATCGATTTCGCGTCGATGGGCGAGCGCACCGACCAGATGCGCATCTGGCTCGGCTTCGGCGACGGGACCTACCTGAAGGATCCGCTCAGCATCGCGCTCAATCTGCGGGTTCAACTCGGCACGTCGACACAGACCTTCGCCTCGCGCGTCGCCGACATCGACGGCGACGGCCAGACCGAAATCATCGTGTTCCAGAAACCGTCCGGTGACGAGGTGAAGCCCGTCGTCATCATCGACTTCAACCGAACCGCAACCATGCAACTCGTCAAGGCGAACCTGTTGACGGTCGTCGACTTCGATTCCGGACGTCGGCACGACATTCGCTATGCGACCTCGATCGACGAGATGCTGCGCGACCGCGCCAACGGCCAGCCGACGCGCAACCTGCATTTCCCCGTTGTCGTCGCCAAGCAGCTCGTCACGTCGCAGGGCATACCCGGCCAGGTTCGCGCCCAGGTGCAGACGGACGAATATTTCTACCACAATCCCTTCTATGACGTGATCAATCGCCGCTTCATCGGCTTCTCGGAGGTCGAGAAGGTCGCTTACGGCGATGAGAACGCGGCCGGCCAGCGCGTCACGCAGCGTTCCCGCCTCGATCGCGAACAGTATTACACCTTCGCGGAGAGGGCGGCCGACCTGAACCTCGCCGGCAAGCTGAAGATCCGCAAGACATACGAAGTAAAGCCCGAGGCGACGCTCGTCGCGAGCGCTGAGACAACCGAGACGCTCGATCCGTCAGCGGCGGCGCTGCACTCGCTGTCGACCGCTACGCGCAGCCAGAAGCTGCCGACGACCGGCATGATGCTGAAATGCGAATCGTCGGTATGGGAGGCATTTTCGCGTGGCGACGGTTCGTCCTATCTGAGGAAGGTCAAGGACACGCTGACCGAATCCGCAGGTCAGGCCGAGCTGCAGGATCCGGCCGATCCCGAATGCAAGGATCCGGTCAAGACCCAGTCCTATGCCGACTTCGACGCGTTCAACATGGCAGCTTCGGAGACGGTCCGGGTGCGAGACGTCCCTGGCCCGGAGGATCTTATAGTTCCCGGTTTCAGCCGCACGACCCAGACAGACTACGCTCAGTCGCGCACCGATCTCGCGGCGCTCGGCATCGTCAATGCCGCGTCCGAGCGGCGTATCCTCGCCGGGACGCGGCTGCTCAGCCGCGAGAGCTTCACCTACCTGCCGAATTCCGGCGGCAGGATGGGATCGCGCTCGCTTGAGGTCCTTTCAGGCCTGGGCGCGCTGCCGCCCGCACTGGAGCAGTTCCGCAGCGCCAGCCGCAAGCTGGCGAAGACGATGGGTTATGATGTTTTCGGCAACAGCATTTCGGTTGCCGACGAATTCGGAACGACCGAGCTTGCGGTCTACGACGCCATCGGCACGCTGCTGCTTAGCCACACCAAGCCGTCCGGTGTTGCAGCAGAACTCGACCAGACGACGAAGATGACCTACGACGGCCCGCGGCAGGGTGCGGTCGCGACAACTACTAGCCCGCTGGGAATGGTCGTCACGACCAGTTACGACGCGCTCGGACGCAAGACCCGGGAAGAGGCCGCAGACGGCGCCGAGAAGTTCTATACCTACAAGATCGGCGAGAATGGACGACCGTCGCTGATCCTGACTGCCCGCCGGCGCTACGCGAGCGCTGCCGAGACACCGGAGGGCGAGAGCGAGTTCATAGCCGATCTCGCCGCCTATGATGCGCGCAGCCAGAAGATCGCCGACCTCGAGAACGTCGCGGAAGGCGGCGTGCGGGTGTTCCATTTCTCACTCTACAACCGCAACGCGAAGCAGGTCTTCCGCTGGACGCCCTTCGTGGTGAAGAGCTTCGGCGGGGTCGACGACTTGAACCTGCAGAAAGTTTTCGATCTTGGCGAAATTCCGCGCCCGGATCACGAAGTCGGCAACGCATACACCTACGACGCAGCCGATCGGATGGTCCGTGAAACCCACCCTTCGGGAAAGACATCCGACATGGATTTCGGTCCGTGGGGCACGCACACCGTCACAACCTACAATGATCAGTTCGACGGCACCGTTCACAGCGGTGAGTACTCCTTGCGCAACGAGAATGGTGTGACTGCCTTCGTCGCCACCGACGGCAATGGTACGACACATATCTCCCGTTTTGTGCGCGATACATTTGGCTATTTGAGCGAGATCTGGCTACCAGGCGAAGCAACGCCTCGGAAGCTTATCTACAACTCGGTCGGCGATATCGAATTCCAGGCGATCCCCGGGATGGGCGACCGATACGCCTTCTATGACGGGCGCGGCAGGCAGTCGGTGATCGCTCGCGTGGGAACCAATGGCGAAAGCTCGATCCAGACTTACACCTACGACTTCCTCAACCGAAAACTCACCGAAGTGAACGACGGCGTCCTTCACCTCGAATATCAGTACGACAGAGGTGTCCAGGTCGCATCCGCGGCCGGTTTCGACACGCCGATCGATCTTCCGCTCGGAGACACGACGCAGATTACCATTCACGATCCCAACGGCGCGTTCGATGCGATCCAGCGTTACGCGTATGACCGGAACGGCCGGATGGTGACGCACGAAGTGGAGATTAACGGCGCGAAATACGCCGACCATTTCCACCATACGCTCGACGGACGCATCGATTCGTCCGAGGGTCCGCGCGGCCTGGCGTCGAAATTCGCGCTGGGGCCGGACAAGAACCTGCGGTCGGTGACGGTCACGCATCCCGATTTTTCGGAGTCCCAAAAAATCATCGAGAATATCACCTACAATGCCGAGTCGCGCATCGAGCGGGTCGATTACCGCCTCGGCGCATTCACGCAGATGTCGTACGATCCGGCGACCCTGTTCCTCACCCACATCGTAACGCAGGCCGGAGACAAGCCGTTGCAGGATCTGACCATGACCTTCAACGGCAATGGATCGATCACCCAGATCGTCGATGGACTGCCGCAAGGCGCGGGCGATCAGGGGCATGTCGACCGGTCTGGAACGTTCCACTACAATTTCAAGAACGAGCTCGTCCGCATCGATCGCTACGGCCAGCCGGCCGAATTCGCCTATTCACCAGCCGGAACGTTCGCGCGCAATGACGAGTTGGAACCTGGCGCGCCAATCGCGCCAGCGACCGGTTCGGCAACAGGGCTCATACCGACTGGAACCGCGGCAAAGCCCTATGCTTTCGACGGTTTCGCGCAGTTGGCAAAATCGCCGACATTGACCGGGACGGTGTTCGACATCAACGGACGGCTGATCCGCGCGCAGACGGCAACGAACGAAGTGCTCTACGGCTACGACCAGACCGGTCGTCGCCTCTACAAGAAGGTGACGCCGACGAATGGGCCGGAACAGCTCTATCTCTACCCGGTCGAGACGTTCGAAATCGGCCCCAAAGGCGAGGAGAGCTACGTCAACATCGCCGAATCCAAGCTTGTGCGCCTGGAACATGGCACAGGCAAGTGGTTCTACTACCTGAAGGATCACATTGAGAGCAGCGACTACGTCATTGCTTCAGACGGCGTCCCGGTCGAGCAGATGCTCTACAAAGCCTACGGCACGGAACATAAGCCCGAGATGCTGTCTCCCGCCTGGGCGACGCATCTGACGGATGTCGCGGCCGACCTGCCGCGTGAAAAGACCCATCATCGTTTCACCGGCAAGTATCTCGATGACGACACCGGCCTCTACTACTATGGTGCCCGGTACTACGATCCGGCGCTCGGACGCTTCATCTCGCCCGATCCGCTGTATGTCGGTGATCCAGAGCGATGCACGAGCAACCCAACGTCGTGCAATCTATTCGCCTACGCCAACAACAACCCGATGGCCTTCGTCGACCCAACAGGTCTCAAGGAGATCGTGGCCGACGATGCTGCCTACAAACGCCAGGTGGAGCAAGATCTACAGCGAACCGACCCAACTGCTCGTGTCGACAGCAAGACCGGCGAAGTGTCGCAAAGCTTCCTGCATGGCGTTTGGCTGGACGTGAAGAGCTTCGTTACCGGGTCGAATTCGTTCGACGCGGGCCGCGATCTCACGCGCCGGGTGATCGACGACCCGCAGACGACCACGATTCAGAATGTCGCTGGCCACACTGAAGCCGACGTGAAGGATCCGAAAACCAACCCGGAGACGACCGCCGGGGACGTCGTCATCAGGTATGACCCGGCGACAGCGAGAACTCGAACCTCGGATGAATTCGACAAGTCGACGGGCAAAGTTGTGCTCGATGCGCCGGCAGATCCGGGTATCGTGCTGGCGCACGAACAGATTCACGCCACGCACATGATGGCCGGTAAGGACACCGGCATGGCTGAAGTCCGCTATACCGGTGTCGACGGCAAGCCATACAAAGCCCCTGACGCCGAAGCTCGCACCGTCGGAGTCGGCGGTACGATGCGGACGGACGACATAACAGAGAACCAGTTGCGGGACATGCTCGGTATCAGGCCGCGCAACAACTACTAGTGGTGGCTGGTCGCCATAGAGGAATGGAGGCATGACATGCTCAAGAACCGATGGCTTCCGGCCATTCTCGCCGGGGTCACACTCATGACCGCAGCGACAGTTTCGACGCAATCGATGGGCGAGGAAGTTCGACCGCCGGCTGCTGTGCCATTGGACTTCCTGGCCTGGATCGATCGCGATCGGGCCTGGCTGGAGCAGCAGATTCTCGCGATCAGCGGCTCCAGCAGTATCAAGATCGGCGCTACCGCGCTTGAGACCACGGACCTTGACGCGCTGAAGGCGGCCAACCGCATACGGACCTTCGCCTACCTCGCGGCCAAGGGGCTGCGGCCCCCCTATTTCGATCTGCAGGTGGCGGCTGCGGATAGAACGGTCCGGTGCATTACAAAGTATCCGACTAGCATTGCCCCCGACATCGGGCCGATGGACTTCGCGAGGACGTCGTTTCCGGCTGAGGCCGCCGACCAAACCGAACTGAAATCCTGCACGGTCGCAGGCAAGGGCGGAGACTATGCCGAGCTTAACCGGGCCGCCTTTCGCGATCGCTACTTCAACGCGTCAGGCACATTGAAGCCGGAATTCCGGGACCTGCGCGACGATTCTGCTTTCAAGGCCAAGGCGATCGACGAGGGCTTCTTCCTGACGACGGAGGACTATAGCGGCCTGCTGCAGCTGGATCTGCGGTAGGCGGCCAAGACGTAGCAGGCACAATGGCCGCGCCGGTGAAGGCAAGCCGGACGGCCGCTCTGTCCCGCGGCCTGGCTGCTGAGCAGCCAGGCATCGCATCGCGAAAGCTAGGGCTCCGTCATGATTTGGGTGTCGAGCGCCAGCCGCCCGTTGCGTGCGCCGCCGCGGCGATTGTCTGATGCCTGAAGGAGACTTGGTTGCCCGAGGGAGACTTGGCGTAAGAGTGTCTACTCCACGCCTGTGGCCGGCACCCCGAAGACGCACCATACCCCGGCCTTCTTGGTCGCTTCAAGCGGATGCACCACAGTCGTGCGTGCGCTGAACGTGACGACCGCGAAGGAGCCTGCCGCCCCCGGCCATTCAGTGCGGGTCCAATAATCGGTTTCGCTGCGCTCGAGTGGTGGCAGCTTGTATTCCGCGAACGCGTCGTGCTGCCTAGGCCAGTCCACCGAATCGAGACTCGTCAGTTCCGCCATCGTCGGAAGCTGCCAGCCCATGTCGCCGTTCGGACCGCCTTGTCCGAGGGTAGCGCAGTGCCCCATCGCATCGCTCAGCGTGAGCGGCTGATCAACCCTGTCCAGCCTGGCGACAAGGCATGTGCGCTGGTCGACGAAGGCCTTGCCCTCATGTTCAGCGAGCAGCCAGAAATTCTGGTCACTCAGCGGCTGGCGCGTCAGTTTGTGGACGGTGCCACATGGTTCGGCCCGGGATGGCAGCACTGACACCATGGCGAAAAGGGCAAGCGCAGCGTTGAAAGTCGCAAGAGACGCGATCCGGAACATGCCTTCCTCCTCGCTGGTTTGGCATCATGACGGGCGTTCGATGTGGCAACCTGATAAGTATACTTGAAGCGACGAACAATGGAAAGTCCTGTCACTTCCCGATGCGTCAACTTTTCAGGCAGATGTCAGCCCGCGGGATACTAATTTAAATTAAATCACAACGAACAACGGCGCAGCCACTACACAGGGGGCGCGATGTCGGACCGCTTCTTACTGAATTCCTGCCACGGCTGCTTGATGGCCGCTACGATCTGATCGGCCATGTGCACGCCAAGAGGAGCGTGGGCACGGACGCGGCTATGGGTGAGGCATGGCGCCACTTCCTTTGGGAGAACCTGGTTGGTGGCGAACACGCGATGCTCGATCTCGCTGCCGAGGTCTTCGCATCGAAACCGGCGATAGGTCTTTTGATGGCGGAGGATCCACACCTCGTCGGCTGGAACGACAACAGGGAGATCGCTGAAGATTTGGCGAGACGGATGGGCATCGCCATGCCGCTGGCGGACTTTTTCGATTTTCCGCTGGGAACCATGTTCTGGTGCCGTCCAAGCGTGTTGCTTCCGCTACGCGAACTGGGTCTCGATTGGAATGATTACCCATCGGAGCCCGTTCCTTATGACGGCACCGTCCTCCATGCGGTCGAGCGCTTGATGCCGTTTGTTGCGCGCAAGGCCGGATTCGATACCGCTGGTTTGCGCGCGCCCGGCACGAGTTGGTAACAGGCGAGGCGTGCTCACATGTTCGATGCAGGCGAGAATGAGGGGAGTGCCCCGGTTTGTATTCTGAGGTGGGATAGCGTTCCGGTGGAGTAGATCGGATCAACCCTCAGCGTCATGCCGGCAAAATCCTCGGGCAAAACAAGCCAGAGGTCGCGCGCTCCCGGCGCGTCAGTGAGCATCAACGAGAACCCTTCGAAGTATGGCCCGTTCTGATTGACCTGGTCTTTGATCGGTAAATAGACATAGGTGTTCTGTCTTACGGCAGTTTCGAACGAGATCCGCACGCAAGGCCTGCCATGCTCTGCCAATCGCACGAGGATCTGGGGATCGACTCCCGCGGTGAAATCGCCCGACGGCTGTTTGCTCAGGTTCTCGAATTTCAGCCCATCTGTGGCAGCGTCCGACATTTTGCACCCGCCAGCGGCCATTGCGTTGGCGTCCAGGAACGCCTTGCCGAGCACCCCTGTCCAGGACATCTCACCGTGGAGAATTTTGGACAGCATGTTCCGCTCGACGGTGTTCACCAGGACATGCTTGCGGGATTTCGCCAATGCATTGCGGACTTCCAGTTCGATATTCTCGTTCCCGTAGGATACAAAAAGGGGATTCAGGAAGACATGCTTTAACAAATCATAGCTTACGCCATAAAATGAGTCGTGAAGTATAAACGTATCTGCGATCCTTTGATTGCTATCATCAGGAAATGTTCGAGATGCGTAGTCGTCATAAGTTTCTTCGGCTTCCTCGTGGTCGATTCTCAGCAGCCTGTTTGGCATGTCGGTGGCGTGCATGACTTGGCCGCTTGCGAGGATCGGGCCGTCCACTTTTCTGCCGGTCAACTCGAAGACGAGTTGCCTGACGGCTTTGAGTTTCCCCAGCTCGTTCCAGTGGGTATCCGTTCTGAAGTAAAGCAGGTCATCGGTTACGTCGTGACCCATCACATCGAAATGGTCTATTATGCTCGATTTGCTGGTCTTTGCGATGCGGCGCCACAAACGCGATGAAAGGATCTTGCAGCCGGCAGCGGCCGCGGCGGCAGGCCCAAGTTTCTCGGGATACACAACCTCCTTGTCTGGCGAGACCGACATACGAAAGTCTATGCCGATCCCCTTCGCTATCATTCGCAACGCTTGAACATGCCCCAGCATGACGCCAATATCGTGCTCTGACATACATGCGCCGTTCTGGAACCCAGGCTTGTAAAACAGCCATCCATCCGCGCCGGAGATGACTTGGGATGTATTGACGAAGCCGAACACCTTAACATCCAGGGCATTCTTCGCGCGGATGGCGTCCATTCCGACTGGAGAATTGCTAACAAGCCTTCTGGCTACGTCGTTCCGGTATTTCTCGTCATTTGGCGTCAGCAGTTTAGCCGACGTGAATTCGGTCAAGGTGATCGCTCTTTCGGCGTCCGGGTCGAGTCCCATCGTTACGAGGCTGCCGACGGGCGCAGCGAGAAAGACTGCGAAGGCTCCGATGGTTGCGAGATTCGCCAATTTCATACTCAGAACCTGAAATAGAGGAACGGTGAGAAGGCCTGAGGTACGATGTATATCGCGCAGATGACTGCTGCGACGCTGACGAAGACAAGCCGGGCGAAGCACGCGGCACTGCCCGCTGCTCCGGCTACGACCACACCCAAGGGGCTGACCTGCCCCTGGATGACTATGAGGAGGCAGGCCAACAGCATAGCAACTTTGCCCTGAGGCGAAAGCGCGAGGTCCATCGACCCGGGCAGCCCGAACGCCCCGTCTGCCAGCGGCAACAGCATGGCGCGTGCATGGTTGGCGAAGACCGACAGGTCGTTTGCGCGGAACAGGACCCATCCGAAAATCACGACGGGAAAGAAGTAGATCATCCGAACGACCTGTGATGAAAACGCCCTTCCTCCAAGGATCAGGCGTTCCGCCATAAGAAAAATTCCATGGTATGCGCCCCACAGGACGAACGTCCATGCCGCCCCATGCCATATCCCGGTGGCAAGGAACACGATCATCAGGTTTGCGTAAGTTCGCACCAGGCCTGCCCTGTTTCCCCCTAGGGGAATATAGAGGTAGTCGCGGAACCAGCTCGACAGCGAGATGTGCCAGCGACGCCAAAACTCGGTGATCGTCGACGCGGCGTAGGGGTGGTTGAAGTTCTCCTTGAACCGGATTCCGAACATCATAGCGAGGCCGATCGCCATGTCCGAATAGCCCGAAAAGTCGAAATAGATCTGGATCGAATAGGCGATTGCCCCGAGCCAGGCAGAGGCAAAGGTTTGCTCCGCGCCGGCAAGGGCAAAGGATGCGTCCGCGACGCCCGCGACGCTGTCCGCGATAAGGACCTTTTTGCAAAGGCCGACCATGAACCGACCGGCCCCTGCCGCAAAGATATCCGCATTGAGATCAGGATGGTGGAAGTCCTTTTCGACGTCACGATACCGTACGATCGGGCCGGCAATCAGCTGTGGGAAGAAAGCTTTGTAGGCGCCAAACACCACCAAGTTGCGCTCAGCCTTTACCTCGCCACGCCATACGTCGATCACATAGGAGATGCCCTGGAACGTGAAAAACGAGATCCCAATCGGAAGAATGATGGTTTGCGCGAAGTGTTGCAAACTCTCGGACCCGAAGAAGCCGACGGAACCACGAAGGAAGGCCGTATACTTGTAATAACAGAGGACCAACACGTTCAGTGTGACGACGGCGGTGACCACTAGTTTGTGATGCCAGCGCTCCACCGCGATCGCGCCCGCGAAATTCAGCACAATGCTGAAGAGCAGCAGCATAGCGTAAAGTCCAGAAGACCAGTAGAAGAAGATCAGGCTTGATAGAAATATAAACGGCGAGAATAATCTCGTTCGATTAAGGATCGAACCTAGCAAGAGTGTGATCGGCAGGTAAAGGAAGAGAAATGCCTGGTCGGAAAATACCATTGCGCGCCGATCGGTTTCGCCTATTTGCCCTTCCGGATCGCAAATGGATGGATTGAAGTCAATACGCAGGACTTGGCCTGAATTCCTTCCCGAACCAGCGCCGCGCTCCCCTGCGACGACGGGCTATCTGTGAATTGAGTTCGGCAAGTTGGCCGGCGCCGCTTGGGAGTTGCCTCGCGATAACCCAAGCTGGGCGGAATCAGGTCCACCGCAGCAAGAAAATAATTGATTGCCGGCGTGGTGCATGGCGATTTCGTGCCGAAGCACCATTGGATTCGACAGCACGGATGCCGCGGGCACCGTCACCACCTACACCTATCCCCGCGGCATGAACCACACCTCAGACAATTGGATAGGCTGGTCCAGTGGCAAACTGCTACTATTATTCGTCTCGCCCTCTGTGCGAATTGCCCTGAGTCCGTGCCTTATGGAGGATCCCTTTGTTGGTGTGCACAGTTTGTGTGAATGATGAGTTTCGGGACAGCAAAGTTCTTTGGCCTCGGCTGATCGCTGAGTGGAATTTATCGCCCGCCGAGGTTGCCTATATCGACCGGCAGCAAGGCACGCAATGTACGCATTGCGGCTCAAATCTAAGGGGGATTGCTTTAGCCAATGCAATTCGTGAAGCCGTCTCCACCCCCAACACTTTGGTCGAGTTTGTCAATACTAGTGAAGCGCGCCGTCTCCGCATTCTCGATATCAACGGCTCGTCATTGTGTGAGACACTTTCGGTTCTCCCGCTGTATATCCGTGCCGACTACCCCTCGGTAGATATGCAGTCCATGCCCTATGAGGACGATCAGTTTGATCTCGTCGTTCATTCCGATACGCTGGAACACGTGCCATTTCCGATTGAAGCTCTGAGGGAATGCGGGCGCGTTCTCTCAGATGATGGATGCTTGTGTTATACTGTCCCAACGATTGTCGGTCGTTTGACGCGCGACAGAGAGGGGCTTCCGCCAAGTTACCATGGGGATTCGAACCAAGGGGGGTATGACTTCATGGTGCACACCGAGTTTGGGGCCGACGCTTGGACATTTCCAATTCGAGCCGGCTTCGCGTCGGTCAACATAAATACGGTTTCATACCCAGACGCCACAGCAATAACTGCTCGCAAAAAACTATTTACTACATAGTATTACTTCTAAGTTCGTATAGTCGTGTTCCTCATGCGACACATAAAGATTGTACGGCAAGCTTATTGATCGAGCTTGCGGACGACATAAAGGTCTTGGTGCCCCCACCAAAACGCCTGCTGGAAGCGGATCAACTCGACCCCTTCGACGTCGGACACTGCTTTTTGAACATAACCAAGGGAAACGGCGCTTGTTCCATAGTCGCGAGCGTCCAGATCGCGCTGATCGCTTTTCGAGTTCCAATAGAATCCGGTGCTATCAAATTGCGCAGGCAAGCCCCCGGCTCTCATGTTTCGGAGAGTGACGGCTCCGTGCGTTGTGAAAATCAAGATACCCCCGGCTTCACCGCCGTGAGAACGCGAGAAAGCCACGGCGCGAAGGTGGCGTCTGGCATGTGCGAAAAAAACGATAGGGCGAAGACAACATCAAACTCGTCGTCGATGCTCCAGTCCTCCGGTTTTGTCGACGAGAGGTGTGCCCTAACGCCGATCTTGTTTGATAGGAATTCGACGGCATTAGGGTGAACGTCGCTGGAAACCCATGCTGCGTCCGGCAGAACGTGCATCGCATAACGCGCGACGCGGCCATAACCCGACGCGAACTCAAGGACGCTGGCTGGGCCAGATGAAAGGTGCTCGCGGCAAAGGTTGGCGAAGCGTATGGCGCAATCTTCTCCCCCTGTGAAATAGGCTTCGATCGCTTTTCGGTGATCTGTCGGAAACACGGCCCGGACGAAGAAATCGAGCAGCATGTCATCCTTGCTGATCTCATAGGCGACCTTTTTCGCTTCGGCGATCGACCGGGCGAGTGGTTCATGCTCTGCTAGTATGCCGGCAATATCGATATCTGACATCGATTCTCTCTGAGCCGTCCGCCGCCAACCCACAAGCCGCCTGCCACCAACTTACAATCTGAAGACAATTATACAATCTGCAGCCTGCCTTTTAGTTCGCGTTTGTGCCGCATGCCTGGCGTGGAGGAGCTCCGACACGAATTTGCGTCGCGGCGAGCGGGTCATCCGAGCGCTGCGGAAATCGCTTATCGGTCAAAGCGGAGCGCGAGAACGGACAGGCAGCGTCGACCGTTGCTCAACCGGGCCGACTAGGCGTAGGAAGAGTGAACAAGTCCTCCATAGAGCTGGCACTCATGCCCAGGGCAATCCTTCATATCGGCCTCGCCAAGACTGGAACCACGTTCCTGCAGAACTGGCTCCGATACAACAGTGTTGTCCTGCAACCGGCCGGCTTCTACGTCGCTCCTGACATGGCCTCCCATCAAGTCGCCGCAAGCCTGGTCCAGGACGTGTCGCGGCGCGCCTTCGACGATATCAGGGGTCTCGCCAACCTTCCTGACGAGAAGGAGACGCTGTTCTCGTCCGACCCCGATCTGGTGTCGATCATATCGTCAGAATACTTTCATATCTGCGAGCCGCTGCATGTGGCGGAATATTTCAGGCAGGAGAATGTGGACGTCGTCATGATCGTCTGTGTCCTGAGGCGGCAGGACATCCTGTCAGCTAGCGGCTACGCGCAGGACATCAAGTCGCTCGGGCGCAGCGATATTGTAGACGGCGCCGAATATCTTCCCCATCTCGACTGGAATTGCCTCTACGAGAGCTGGACCGGCGCATTTCCCGATGCCGCCATGCGGATGATCAACTATAGCCCGCGTTCGCTGCTGAGCGCGTTCAAGGTGCGGCTGGGTATTTGCATCGAAACGATCGATCAGGTGCAGGAAATTCATGCCAACCGGAGCCTTAACGCCGAAATGACCGAGGTTGCGCGAATGCTCAACGAGCGGGGTCTGCCACCGATGTCAGAAGCGCTTTTGGCTCTTCAACGACACCTGCCAGGGCCGCCGTTCGGGTTGCCGGCATATGTCGTAAAGCAGTTTGAAGACGCCTATCTCGTTTGCAATCGTAGGCTGGCCGACCGGCTGCGGGATCCTGAATTTGAGGAAATGTCACGGCCCGGATGGCAAACGGACGGCGTGTGCATGGCCGGACAGATCGACGACGCCAGATTCGCCGAAATCATCAAACTGGCAGAACGGGAAGGCGCCGGCATTGGGCATATCGAGACATCGACTTGAAATTCGGTCGAGCTTCTTTGCCTTCCATTGATACTCGGATTTCTCACAGACACTTGCTGTCAGACGCTCGAGTGCGCATATCGGCGTTCCGCGAGAGCCGGGGGGTGCCAATTGTGCCAGGTTTGAGTCGGCCTCGGACGTCGTCACGCAGGGTGCCCATCACTTATGCGGCTACTGCGAAAACAGCGTCGACAAAAGCCTGCGGCGCTTCCTGGGGCAGGTTGTGGCCGATGCCTCCCTTGATTAATCGGTGCTCGTATTTGCCCGAAAACATATTGGCGTACGCGCTTGGGTCCGCATCAGGCGCCCCATTGGCGAGCATAGAGCTCAACCAAAGTAGCGGCTAAAGTGGCACCGGCGGCCGGGCCGCCGGCGCCGCTCCCTGCATCACCTATCGAGCGTGAATACGCCTGGGTTGAAACGTTGACTGCCGCCACGGCCCGGTTCACGCTCAGAATCAACCCTTGGCCGTAGGGCAGACAATTGCCAGCGCACCCTGATCGAGGACTACGCAAAAATGAGGCGGGAGATATTGTGAGGCAGCCCGCAAAAAGCGGCCAACGGCATTCTATTGCGGCGGAACTGATTGCAGTGCTGGTCGCGGTGACGATTGGCCAGCCGCGCGTCATGACCATCGAGCGAGGTCAATCCCTGCCTTCCGGCCCGTTCGAACTTGGACATCGTTCGCTACAGTCCGGTCTAAGGGATTGGGTCGAACACCAGACACGCCACCCTTTGGGCTATATCGAGCAGCTCTACACTTTCGCCGATCGCGACAGGACAGCAAACGGGAGCGCGCAACGCGTGGTTTCCATCAGCTACCTGGCCTTGACCCGGGAGGAGCAGGCGGCACCCGCCGACAAAGCCGCCTGGCGCAACTGGTACGACTATTTCCCCTGGGAAGATCACCGTGCAGGTGTTCCCTCTGCATTGCCGGACGTGATCGTTCCGCACCTGAAGGCCTGGGCGGATGGCGCCGACGATCGCCCTACGCACGATGACCGCTGGCAGCGAGCGGCGATCGCCTTCGGTCTTGATGGCAATGGCTGGAATGAGGAACTGGTGCTGCAACGCTACGAGTTGCTCTACGAAGCGGCGCTTGTCGGGGAAGCGCATCGCGGCCAAGGCAAAAACAGCACTCTATCGGCCTTCGGCCTTGCAATGGCGGCCGATCACCGCCGTATCCTGGCCACCGGCATCGCCAGGTTGCGCGCCAAGATCAAATATCGTCCCGTCGTCTTCGAACTCATGCCGTCGGTCTTCACGCTCCTGCAACTCCAGCGCAGTGTCGAGGCGCTCGCTGGTCGGCTCGTCCACAAGCAGAATTTCAGGCGGCTGGTAGAGCAGCAGGAACTTGTCGAAGAGACCGGATCATCAACAACCGACACAGGCGGCCGACCGGCCAAGTTGTTTCGCTTCCGGCACGGCGTTCTGGCCGAGCGGGCGGTCGCAGGGACGAAATTGCCACTTTCGCGTGCTTGACAATCCTTATGCTCCATATAAGCATATGCCCTATATATACTCAAAACGAGCATATGCGAGGGACAGGAATGACGCTGAGCTCCGCACTCTACGACCGGGTACGGCGAGTCATTCCGCCCATCGAATGGCCGGCATTTGCGGATGATATCGACGCCATTCTCGATCTGAAGCGGCAGCGAAATGCCGTCATCCTGGCGCACAACTACCAGACGCCGGAGATCTTCCACTGTGTGGCCGACATCGTCGGCGACAGCCTCGCGCTTGCGCGCAAGGCGATGACGGCCGAAGCCGATGTCATCGTGCTGGCAGGCGTGCATTTCATGGCCGAGACGGCGAAGCTGCTCAATCCGCAAAAGACGGTGCTCATTCCCGACCTGCGGGCGGGCTGTTCGCTGGCCGACTCGATTACCGCCGAGGATGTCCGCCTGCTTCGGCAGCGCTATCCCGGTGTGCCGGTCGTCACCTATGTCAACACCTCGGTCGAGGTGAAAGCCGAGTCCGATATCTGCTGTACCTCCGGCAATGCGAAGGCCGTCGTGGAGTCGCTGGGCGTTGCCCGGGTGATCATGCTGCCGGACGAGTATCTGGCCCAGAACATCGCCACCCAGACCGACGTACAGATCATCGCCTGGAAAGGGCATTGCGAGGTGCATGAGCGCTTCACGCCAGCCGATATCCGCCAGCTGCGCGATGACCATCCCGGCGTGACGGTCCTTGCCCATCCCGAATGTCCGCCCGACGTGGTGGCAGAAGCAGATTTCTCCGGCTCGACCGCGGCGATGTCCGACTATGTCGGGCGGCAAAAGCCGCCCCGCGTCGTGCTGATGACGGAATGTTCGATGAGTGACAATGTCGCAGTCGACCACCCCGAGGTCGAGTTCATCCGCCCCTGCAATCTGTGCCCGCACATGAAGCGGATCACGCTCGCCAACATCCGTATGGCGCTCGAGCAGAACCGCCATGTGGTAACCATCGCACCCGAGATCGCCGGGCGCGCGCGTCTGGCCGTCGAGCGGATGTTGGCGGTATGAGGATGGACGTCCGCAATCTCGCCGGCCGGCCGGTCATCATCGGCGGCGGCATAGCCGGATTGATGACCGCGTTGCACATGGCGCCCGAGCCGGTGCTTCTGCTGTCGAGATCGCCGGTTGGCGCGGATGCGTCGAGTGCGTGGGCGCAGGGTGGACTTGCCGCCAGCCTAGGCGACGATGATGAACCGGCGCTCCATCTTTCCGATACGCTCGCCGCAGGCGACGGCCTTTGCGATGGGGAAGCAGCAAGGCGCATCGTGTACGCGGCGCCGGCCGCGATCGAGGATCTGTCGCGCCTTGGAGTTCGCTTCGATCGGACACCCGAAGGCGCGCTACGTCTCGGGCTGGAGGCCGCGCATGGCCGGCGGCGCATCGTTCATGCCGGGGGTGACGGCAGCGGTCGCGAGATTATGCGCGCCCTTGTCGCCGCCGTGCGCTCCACGCCGTCGATTGTGGTCGTCGAGGGCATCGAAGCGCGCCGGCTGGTCGTGGAGGACGGCAGGGTCACCGGGGTGCTGGCGGGTTGTTCTACGGGTCCGGTATTCTTCGCCACAGGACGGGTCATCCTCGCCACAGGCGGGATCGGCGGCCTGTTCCACGACACGACAAACCCGCTCGGCAGTTGCGGACAAGGCCTGGCACTCGCCGCACGCGCCGGTGCAATTTTTGCCGACCTCGAATTCATCCAGTTCCACCCGACCGCGCTTGACGGGCCCTGCCGTCCGATGCCGCTGATCAGCGAGGCGGTTCGCGGCGAAGGCGCGACAATCGTCGACGAGACGGGCCGACGTTTCCTCGATGGCGTGCCCCGGGCGGAACTCGCACCGCGCGACATCGTCGCGCGCGCCGTCTGGCGGCATCTTGCCGACGGCCATCGCGTCTTCCTCGACGTCCGCGAAAAGCCAGGCGCGATGTTCGCGCGGCAATTTCCAACGATCGCTGCGGCCTGCAGCAGGGCCGGTATCGATCCGGCGCGGGATCTCATCCCTGTCCGGCCGGCCCAACACTATCACATGGGTGGTGTCGCCGTGGATCTGGCCGGGCGCACATCGATTCCCGGACTTTGGGCTTGCGGAGAGGTTGCCTCGACCGGCCTGCACGGCGCCAACCGGCTTGCCAGCAACTCGCTGACCGAAGCCGTCGTTTGCGCGCGCTGGGTTGCCGAGAGCGTAGCCGCTTCGCCTGAGCACCGCGGAAAGCCAGCGATGGCCTCTGACCTGCCCGCGCCAGATCCAGGGCCTGTGCGCGCCCTCCTGTCACATGCCCTCGGCGTCACGCGGGACGGCAAAGGGTTGAAGCAGGCTGCCCAGACCCTGCTGGCGCTGTCGCAGCGACACGAAACGGCGTCGGATCCCGCCGCCGTCGGGTTAATGATCACAGTTGCCGCCTTGCTGCGCCGGGAAAGCCGCGGCGCTCATTTCCGGACGGACTTCCCCCACGATGCCGCCGTCGCCCGCCGCTCCCAGATTACGCTCGACGCGGCCATTGCCGCAGCGCTGGAATTCGAATCCTCCCCAATGCTGGAAAGCGTCGCGTGATGAACCTCTCACCACTTCCCGCAATCATGCTCGAACCCCTTGTGCGTGCAGCTCTGCTCGAAGACCTCGGCAGGGCCGGCGACGTGACCACCGATGCCATCGTGCCGAAGGACCTTTGGGCAACGACCGTCCTTTCGGCACGCCAGGCTGGAACTGTCGCCGGGCTCGATCTGGCGATGCTCGCCTTCCGGCTTATCGACCAGAATGTCGAAATGACCTTGCATCGTTCAGACGGCAGCGAGGTCGTGCAAGGGGAAATCATTGCATCGGCGAGCGGTCCGGCCCGGGCCATACTCACGGCGGAGCGGACGGCGCTCAATTTCCTGTGCCATCTGAGTGGCATCGCCACGGCGACGGCGTCGGTCGTCGCCGCGGTTCGCGGCCACGGCGCAAAGATCGTCTGCACGCGCAAGACGACCCCCGGCTTGCGGGCTATCGAAAAATATGCCGTGCGCGCCGGTGGCGGCTCCAATCACCGCTTCGGCCTCGACGACGCGATCCTGATCAAGGACAATCATATTGCCATGGCCGGTGGAATTCGTACAGCAATCGAGCGGGCGCGAAGCAGCGCCGGCCATCTCGTCAAGATCGAAGTCGAGGTCGATACGCTGGCCCAACTGGAAGAGGTGCTTGCTCTGGCCCCCGACGCCGTGCTGCTCGACAATATGTCGGTCGAGGAGCTTCGCCAGGCGGTAGCCATGGTTGCCGGCAGGGCCACAACCGAGGCGTCGGGCAGGATCACCGCCGCGATTGCGCCAGCCGTTGCCGCAACCGGTATCGATTTGATTTCCATCGGCTGGTTGACTCACAGCGCGCCGATCCTCGATATCGGTCTCGACTATCGTGAGCCTTAACCGTCGGGCTGACCATCTAGCCGACCCAGCTTCTTTCGACCGTGTCCGCCATTTCAAAGGCGCCTGTGTCGCACAACGCAAGGAACAGCATGGAAATGCATACAGCGATTTCGGAAAAGACCATGCCTGAGGCTCGATCCTTCGACGGCGACCGGACGTGGACCCTTGAAGAGGCTCGGGCGCTGCATGATGCCCCTTTCAATGATCTGCTGTTTCAGGCGCAGACCGTTCACCGTCAGAATTTCGATCCGAACAAGGTCCAGCTCAGCCGGCTTCTCAGCATCAAGACAGGCGGATGCCCGGAGGATTGCGGCTATTGCAGTCAGTCGGCGCATCACGAAACCGGCCTGAAGGCGTCGAAGCTGATGGAGGTCAGGCGCGTCATCGCCGAGGCAACCAAGGCGCGCGACGCCGGCGCCACCCGCTATTGCATGGGCGCCGCGTGGCGAAACCCCAAGGCGCGCGACATGGATGCGGTGGTGGCGATGATCGAAGGCGTCAAGGCGCTCGGCATGGAAACCTGCATGACACTCGGCATGCTCGATCTCGAGCAGACAACTCGTCTGAAACAGGCTGGTCTCGACTACTACAACCACAACATCGATACGTCGGAACGCTACTACAGCGAGATCATCAGCACGCGCAGCTTTGCCGACCGGCTCGATACGCTCGAACAGGTTCGCCAATCCGGCATCAAGGTCTGCTGCGGCGGTATTGTCGGCATGGGCGAAGAGCCGGTGGACCGGATCGACATGCTGGTGACGCTGGCCAATCTGCCGGAACATCCGCAAAGCGTTCCGATCAACATGCTGATCCCGATCGCCGGTACCCCGCTTGCCGACGCCAGGCCGATCGAGCCGATCGAATTCGTGCGCGTGATCGCACTGGCGCGCATCATGATGCCGAAATCGCATGTCCGGCTTTCAGCCGGCCGCACCGCC
>NZ_JBWKME010000178.1:0-784 GCF_056431085.1 Mesorhizobium waitakense
ACTACTTCGAAAACTCAGGCTATGACCGAAATTAATCTCATCCCGCTCTAGCAGTCGCGTTTGGCTCCATAGAACGCGCCGTCTTTAGAATCTGTTGCATTATTTGTTTGTCTGCGCTCTTGGGTTTTTGGAGCGTGTCCGCGCGGAAAAGAGATAGGTCGAGCCATGCGTAGACGGGACTGCCCCGACGTACGCCACCCCATTTGTGCCGCTCGAAATTCAGCGGGTTTAGGTCGAGCTTGGCAGGGTTTTGGAACTCGTAGAAGCCGCACCAATTGCATCGCCGCGCGCCGGAAGGAACAATCGATGCTGGTGTCTCGGCAATTTTGTGCTGAGGAAAGTTCAGAGCAAAGGCATAGCTGCCGAGTCCGTGCCTTAGATCCAATCGCCGATTACCAAGACTTGCCAAGAAGGAGTTGGACAGAGCTGTTAGGTCTGCCCGTTCGCGCTCGTCGACCAATTGGGAAACCACTTGATCGTGCGACAATTCGATAGGGTCGAACATGTACCCCATGCCCTTGGCATAAGCGAAGTCGTCGGGGCACAAGCACCAATCTGCTTCCCGTATCCAGCCATCTTTCCAAAACGCCCCAAAGAGGATTTCCCTTGCCCGTCTATCGTACATGGCCCGCTCATCGCTTGAGATCCGAAGATCGCACAAAAGAAGCTTAGGGGAACGGCAGGATCGAACTCAATCGCCCAGAATGATTGGGTTTTGACGCCTTAGGTGTGAGCTTTCAGGAGGTTGTCCATTCGGACCGGACCGGGGAGACTGGAGTTACCA
>NZ_JBWKME010000179.1:0-1184 GCF_056431085.1 Mesorhizobium waitakense
ACTACTTCGAAAACTCAGGCTATGACCGAAATTAATCTCATCCCGCTCTAGCGGCAAGATGAAGCGGGCTTTCCCCTGTCGGCGCTGCGTTGACGTCGGCCGAATGGTCGAGGAGCAACCTCACTATTTCCTTCTTGTCCGTCAGAATTGCGAAATGCAGTGCCGTATACTTGGCATGCCCATCGACTGCGTCCACGTCGGCGCCGCTATCGAGGAGAAGTTTAGCTATGTCGGCGTACCCCAGTCGCGCTACAAGATGGAGGGGCGTTCGCTCCTCAAAATCTCGGCCATTTGCCTGCGCTCCCCGTTGTAAAAGGAAAGCGACCATTTCCGGTTTGTCGTAGCTCGCTGCAATGTGCAAAGGCTTGTAGCCGGCCGGGGGCTTCACAGCCTCGATATCGGCACCTTTGTCCAGCAGGAAGGCTGCCATTGAAATATCGCCCTGGAGAACGGCCGCGTGTAGCGGCGTTCCCTCGTCACCTTGTTCGTTCACATCTGCGCCGTTCGTCACAAGACTTTGTACAAGCGCCAGATTGTCCGCCATCGCAGCGTCATACAGGTCGCCAACTTCGGCGCCACCTGCGGCGCACCAAGTCAGAATCATGCCGGCGGCGATCGGAAGTTGCCATCTAACCATAGCGTCCTCCTGGGAATGCGGCGTCGCCATCGCCATCTCGCGCACAGGGCAGCTGACGCGCAGCACCAGGACGTTGGTGCATATTGCGCTTGGCACATGGAAGCCGGTTTTGTCGCAACCGGGCCTTTGCTTCCGAACGAATAATAAGCCTAACAGCCGTCGTCGACCAGCATTGCCTGCAAATGGGCATCAATCTGGCCAACCCAGAACGTGACGCTGTCGCTTAGCGTGTGATGGGGCTGTTCAAGAACGGCGCCACTATCGCAGACCTGAAAGCCGCAGATGGAAACGCGCCTACGGGGAACCTGCGGCGGCAGATCATCTGGCATGAGCAGACAGGGCGCAAACGATGAAAATCGATCATCAGCAAGACCGGGTCGACAATCGGATTCGTCAGGTAAATGTTCTGATATCCAGTGGTAGAGAACTCACTGCCGCGCTTGCTCATTCTTCCCGGAAATCTTGCAGCGACGCATGGCGCAAATCTTCCTCGCCGCGCAGATGCTTCACAGTCGCCACCAAGCCCGGCTTGACCCACTACGTCGCC
>NZ_JBWKME010000180.1:0-639 GCF_056431085.1 Mesorhizobium waitakense
TTCTGGGAGGCGCGCTGGGCGCTGCTAGGAAGCTCGCTCGGCCGGGCGCCGAGGCACAAGGAAATCATGGACGCCCTGCGCCAGGGCCAGCCCGATCTAGCGCGCGACTTCCTCGTCGAGGAGATCCGCAACGCCGGCGAATTCTTGCTTGAGGCGATGAGGTTCCGCGAGGCGACGGACTGAGACGCTTCTCTATTCGGCGTGTTGAGGTCAAGCGCTATCGAGCGTTTCCGTGTCTCCGGCGTTTTGACGTCTTTCACAGGGCCTTGCTTCTCTTCGGGATCGGCGTTTCGCCCTCCCAGTATGGGGTCAGGAGAATGAGGCGGCACAATCTACCAAGCGTCTTGATCGCGTGTTGCAATCGGTAGCGAGCGGAACTCTGTCTCTCTCCTTCTGTCGCGATGCATTTAATAATGAGCCTCCTCGGCGTAATGATATCAAGGCCTTAGTCTTGTACTTAAAATGAGAATTTGCATTTAATTTGAGATTCGCGCTTGGCTCGCTGCAGTTAACGTGAGATTCTGACTGCCTAACGTTTAGCTTGAATTGTTCGCGGGCAGCATGAACGAAGATACCGAGGTAGCGTCGCCTTAACATTTTAGGCGGACTTTACGGGCATGAGCCCGCACCCGCCCACCG
>NZ_JBWKME010000181.1:0-10417 GCF_056431085.1 Mesorhizobium waitakense
TTCTGGGAGGCGCGCTGGGCGCTGCTAGGAAGCTCGCTCGGCCGGGCGCCGCACAGGCACAAGGAAATCATGGACGCCCTGCGTCAGGGCCAGCCCGATCTAGCGCGCGACTTCCTCGTCGAGGAGATCCACAACGCGGGCGAATTCTTGCTTGAGGCGATGAGGTTCCGCGAGGCGACGGACTGAGCCCGCTACCGATAGGTGCAGCGCGACAACCCAGATTGTCGCCCTACAGATAGGTTCGCTCCTCCAACGAGGTCTGCGCGATCATCTCATGGATCGTCCGCACGAAGGCGGTCTCGGCCGGGTTCAGGCTGCGGCGGGGGTTCATCACGAAATGGACCTCGACCGCAGGCAGATGGTCCTTCGGCGGCACCTGCCACAGGAGTCCGACATCGACGTCGCGCCAGGCGATATGCACTGGCAGCGCTCCAATGCCCATCCCGGTGATGATCATTCGCCGCACCTCGGGCAGATTGGCCGAGAGGCCGTGCGGCTCGGAGTGCAGATTGACCCGCTCGCGCAACTGGCGCACCAGATAGAGCGGCCCGTTCTCGAGTTCGGTCTGGAACGACACCGAGCGTTCGCCGGACACATTCTCGATCCCGATGTCCGATCGGCCGAACAGCCTGTGCGGCGGACCGCAGAACAGGCCGAAGAACTCCCGGAACAGGACGCGGCTGTCCAGCATGGGATCGTCCTCGCGCATCAGGCACAGGCCTACCGACGCCTGGTCCTGCCGTAACCGGCTCAGGACCTCGGCGCTGTCGGTGATCGAGATCGAATAGGTCACCTCGGGATAGGCTGTGTTGAAGCGCGCCATTGCCTCATCGAAATGCGGGCAGACCACATGGCTGGTCATGGCGATTGCAACATGGCCGGTGACAACGGTCTCCGTCGCCGCCATCAGACCCGGCAGCCGTGAGATCGAGCCGAAAAGCATGCAGCTTTCGCGATAAAGCGTCTCACCCGCCGGGGTCAGCGCGAAATGACCGGGCCGGCGATGGAGCAGCCGCTTCTCCGTGGTCTCTTCCAGCCGTTTCAGCGCACTGCTGATAGTAGGCTGGGTGAGGTTCATAAACTCCGCCGCCCGCGTGATACCGCCCTGTTCGACGACCACCGTGAAGGTGCGCAGCAGGTTCCAGTCAAGCCTCCAGGGAAAACGCTCTTCGTACGGCCGCACCATTAATCCAATCAATGGTCATGATTACGACTATCTGTTTGTGCTATGTGCGGTGATGAGTCAAGTTGGCCAACAAAGCAGAAGAGGCCCGTTCACGCGAACAGCCTCAAGATGCCAAAGGGAGTTGACCAATTGTCTCTTACCGTTTTCGCCGCCACGATTTCGCACGAGAGCCATACCTTCAACATTATACCGACCACGCTGGATGACTTGCGAAACGCCCAATTCTCGAGGCTGACGCGATAGACGGCGCGATGCGCGGGACGTGCAGCGAATGGGGCGCCATACTCGATCTTGCCGATGAGTTCGGCTGGCGCCTCGAGGGTCCGGTCGCCGCCATCGGTGACGCGGGGGGAAAGTCACTGACCAAGCCTTTGATCACATGATGGGGATCATCACCCGCGCGCTCCAACGGGCGATGCCGGTGCACGGCGTAATACTGCCGCTGCACGGCGCCATGGTCACCGAGAGTCACGATGACGCCGAAGGGGAGATCCTCCGACAAGTACGGGCCGTCGTCGGGCGCGAAGTACCCATTGCCGTGACCCTAGACCTGCATGCCAACGCGACCGAAGACATGGCGCGCCTGGCTGACATCATCACGACCTACCGCACGACACCGCATATCGACTTGTACGAGACCGCCGAGCGTGCCGGCCGGCTGCTGCAACGGACCATGCTTGGCGAGATCAAGCCAAGCGTCACGCTGGCGAATCGCTTGGTCCTGAGCGGGCTGGACCACGGCCGTACGATTGCCGGGCATGGGGCGATGGTCGAGATGCTGGTGCAGGTGCGCGAGGCCGAGGCGCAGACGCCGGGCGTGCTCGATATCGGCGTAAACGCCGGCTTCGTCTGGGCCGACGTGCCGTTCACCGGACCCACGGTGTTGGTCACCGGCGATGGAGTGCGGCCGGAATACCGAGAGGTCGCCGAACGGTTCGCCGATTTTATCTGGGATAGCCGGGGCCGCGAAACAGTTCGGCTGCTGCCCATGGACGAAACCATCCGCATCGCCCGCGAGGCAGCTCCAGCCGGCTCTGGGCCGCTGCTGATCGGCGACTATACCGACAATCCCGGCGGCGGCGCATATGGCGATGCCACCAATTTGGTTCGCGCCCTGCTAGCAGCGGGCATCAAGGGCGTTGCGGTCGGCACCATCGCCGATCCGGACTCCGTCGCCGCCGGACTCAAAGCGGGAGTCGGCGCGACGGTCACGGTGGACCTCGGTGGCAAGAAGGACCCTCGCTTCGGCGGCGCGCCAATCCGGCTGACCGGCACGGCGGGCGCCGTCTCCGATGGGATCTATGTCCGCAAGGGTAAGTACATGACTGGCACCAAGGCCAATATGGGCCCGAGCTTCCGCCTCGATCTCGACGGCATTCAGATCATCGTCGCCAGTTACCCCATGCAGATCGACGACCGCGAGCAGTTTCTCATTTATGGCATTGAGCCGGAGCGCATGAATATTCTCGCCTGCAAAGCGATGAACCATTTCCGCGTCGATTTCGAGCCAATTGCGCGGGGGCTCATCTATGTCGATGCCGGTGGGATCTGCTCGCTTGATTTCAAGCAGTTTCCGTGGAGCAAGCTCAGGCGGCCGATCTGGCCGCTGGACCTGAATTGATGCGGCCAATATCCTATGGGGAGCAACACTCACCTCATAGGAGACGCCGTCATGGAAGCTGGAACTTCCAACCGCATGCGCCGACCGCTATCCGTACCTACCTTGCCGCAATTTTCGTATCGTTGGAACTCACTCGCTCAACGTGGCTGATCACGTCGTTGTCGCCGGGAAACGGCGAGAAGATGTCGCAAGCCCTCTGTGGTCGGCGGCGATGTGACGGCACTACTGGATCGTTTTGCTCAGCCCCAGGAGAATGTGCGATCTCGTGGGGCAATCAGGTTCCGATCGTGAGCATTCAGGAAGCCGGACTTGACGGCTTCTGGATCGATCGTGTGCTGAAGGCGAGCGGGATAGAAAGCCAAGTCGTCGATCCAGCCTCGCGCAGGCGCCGGCGGTCTGCATCACCGCGCCTGCCGCATGTCGTTTGCGAAACGTCTGAAGCGTCAGCGTCACCCCTTGCGCTTCTGCTCCGGGCAATCAGCGCCCGTCTGGTTCGCTCAGGTCATGCGGCGGGCGGCCCCTTCGGTGAAACAGACCACCGTTCCAGGGCCGCATCGTCGTCGTAGCCCCGCGCTAACGGCCAGCTCGACAGCCCCGCCTCCCGTGCCCGCAGCGAATAGGGCGAAACCGAGGTCTTGCCGATAATGAAGTGCGTTGACAATATCGCGCAACCACGTCCTGCCAAGTTTACGGGCTGCAGGCATGAAAGGCGCGATCAACGCCATTCGCGATCGGTCACGTCGGTTGTATAACGCAGTGTCCGTCGCACATACTGGCGACCGGTGAAATCAGCCCATGCCATTCATTATGATCTTTATCGAAACCTAAGCAAATCCGAAGGAATCAGAACCTCCTGATTCCACTCATTTGTTTTTAAGGCTGTTAGGTTCGGAGTATGGCAGCGCGTACTCACGCCGCAGCGTCGACCAGCTCGAGCAGCCTCTGACAGATGCGATTCCTCCACCGCATCGATGACGTCTTGATTGCCGCGCACTCCCAATCCAAATTGCCGCGCAATATCATCAGGCCGCCTCGTCTCGACACAGATCGCCCAATCCTTCACTGTCATTGCGCGCTTCTTTGGCACCGCCGTCAAAGCGCTTATGATCAGGTGCACGTTACCTCAAGTTTGTTCCACTCTCATCATCGGGCGTCCAGGTCCCTGCATCTGCGGTGCTTGAACTATATCGGTCTCGCCAAAACGCATTTACAACACGTGCTGACGGCGGCTGCCATGAACCTCGTCCGCATTGGTGCTTCGATTGGTGGCATACCACTTGCGCAACCCCGTCAATCCGCATCTACCAAGCTGATGATGGCTCCCACGCCAGGATGAGAAGTTCGACAGCAGTATCTTTTCCGAAACAAGTCAAAAAACTGGCATGACGCATCCATGCAGCCTCGAGAGTGGCGTTTAGTTCCCGCTGCGACAGAACTTCTCGAATGCCGGGCCATAAAGCCTGTAGCTAGTCTCATCGTTCGCCGGTTCGAATCCATGCCGAAGATAGAAGCGAGCACCCGCCTGATTGCCATGATCGACGGTCAGGCGGAGATAGTGGTAACCGTCATTGCTAGCGGCCGAGGCGACGTGGCGCAGCAGCTTTTCACCAATCCGGGCGCTTCGGAATTCCTCTTGGACGAACAGGTCCTGGATGTACAGGCCCGGCTTGCCCATCCAAGAAGAAAACATCGGGAAGTAGAGGCAAATGGCGGCGATCTTGCCGTCGACCTCGGCCAGCATCACACTAAACTCGCGCCGGGGCCCGAACCCGGCGGTTTCGATATCTTCCCTGGTGCTTTTCAAGCGCGCGGGAACGCCGAGGGACTCAGCCAGCAACCGAAGCGCCAGCAGGATCTCATCGCAATCTTCGCATTCGGCCACCCGGAATGACAATCCAGACATCATCATGATCCTTCTGCTGCGGTCGCCAGGAGCAGCCGCGAGAAATGCCGGATTTGCTCAGGTAGCGACCTCAAGCAGTGCCGCGGCCCCCATGCCCCAGCCTACGCACATGCTCACCACTGCGAAGCGCGCGCCACGCCGGCGTCCTTCCAGCAGCGCGTGGCCGACCAGGCGCGACCCGCTCATCCCGTAGGGATGGCCGATCGAGATCGCGCCGCCATTGACGTTCAGCTTCTCCGGATCGAGTCCGAGCCGATCGCGGCAATAGACCAGTTGCGCGGCAAAGGCCTCGTTGATCTCGAAGAGGTCGATGTCGTCGAGCGAAAGGCCGTGGCGCTCGAGCAGGGACGGAATAGCCAGCGCGGGGCCGATGCCCATTTCCTCGGGCGCGCACCCAACGGTCAACATGCCACGAAACAGACCGAGCAGCGCAAGCCCCCGCCGGGAAGCCTCGTCAGCCGACATCAGGACGCAGGCCGAAGCTCCATCCGAAAGCTGCGAAGAGTTGCCTGCGGTTACGGTGGAGTCCTCTCCCATGACAGGGATCAGTCCGGAAAGGCCCGCGAGACTGGTGTCGGGGCGGTTGCACTCATCGCGCGAAAGCGTGACGGTGATCCGGCTCTCTGCGCTGGTGTCGCGGTTCTTTTCGACCTTCACCGTTTCGAAGGGGACAATCTCGTCTGCGAAGCGTCCCGCTTCCTGCGCGGCGGCGGTGCGCTTCTGGCTGACCAGCGCATATTCATCCTGCGCCGCACGAGTGACGCGATATTTGCGTGCGACCAGATCGGCCGTGGCCAGCATGGGCATGTAATAGTCCTTGCGCACACCGGCGATGCGGTAATGCGTTCCATTCCAATCGTCGTTCTGCACCAGCGAGATGCTGTCCATGCCGCCGGCCAGAGCGATATTGCAGTCACCGGAGCGGATCTGGTTGGCTGCCGTTGCAATCGCCGATAGGCCGGATGCGCATTGCCGGTCGATGGTCGCGGCGGCCACGCCGTCGGGAAGGCCAGCAGCGAAAACGGTATGGCGGGCGACATTGATGCCGCTGGTCCCCTGAGTAAGGGCGCAGCCCAATGTGAAATCCTGCACTTCTCCGCCCTCCAGGCCGGCACGGGCCAAGGCGGCGCGCACAGCATGGGCCGCCAGGACCGGCCCTTGCGTGGCATTGAAAGCACCGCGATAGGCCTTGCCAATCGGGGTTCGGGCGGTGGAAACGAAGACGGCGTCGCGCATGGGTTATGCTTCCTCCAGGCCGCACCAGTCGGCGATGAACAGGGCGGTCGATTGGGTGATGCGGCGCACGGATTCGAGATCGACACGCTCGTTGAACCCGTGGATCGCCTCGGCGCGCGGGCCATAGACGAGCGCTGGGGTGTCCGCGTAGAGGCCGAAGAAGCGGGCATCGGTCGTGGCGGTGATCGCCTCATGCTCAAGGGGCTTACCGACGACAAGGCTGTGGGCGCGGTCGAGCGCGGCCAGCGCCGCGCGCGCCGCTGCACTCTGGTCATCCTTGAAGGAATAGCCCTCAGCGGCGAAGCCATTATAGACAACTTCGGGGCAGGTCCTGGCGAGGAAGGGATGGTTGCGGGCCGCATCGAAGATGGTTTCTTCGATCATATGGCGCACGTCATCGAGGTTCTGGCCGGGGAATACCCCCATGCGCACATCGAAAACACACCAGGCGGGGACGGAACTGGCCCAGTCGCCGCCTTCGATCTTGCCGATGTTTAGGTTGAGCGCATGGCTGTGGCCGGCATAGTCGTGATGACGGCATTCCGGTGCGTTCATCCGCCGCTCCAGCAGGTGCAGCGCCTCGAACAGGGGGATGGCCGCTTCGATGGCGTTGGCGCCCGAACCGGCATAGGCGACATGGGTCGGCAGACCCTTCAGGCGCACCTGAAACCAGATGACCCCAACCTGCGAGGACACGAGCCTTTCGGCAAAGGGCTCCGGAATCAAAACTGCATCAGCGCGATAGCCGCGCTGCAAGCACGCCAGCGCGCCATTGCCGGTGCATTCCTCCTCCACAACAGACTGAAAGAACACGTCGGCGGCGGGGCGCAGGCCGAGATGCTTCAACGCCTCGATTGCAAAGAGGTTCGAGGCCAACCCAGCCTTCATGTCACCCGCGCCGCGGCCATACATCCAGTCGCCATCGATATGGGGGGCGAAGGGCGCGCGTTCCCAAATGTCCAGCGGGCCGGTCGGCACCACGTCGATATGGCCGTTAAGGATCAGGCTGCGTCCGCTGCCGGTCCGACTGCGTAGGCTGCCCACCACGTTCACGGCGTTCTCATAATTGCCGATCACCGGCGAGAAGCCGGGCATGTTCGCGATCTCCTTCACATCGATTTGCCAGCGGTCGACTTCATAACCGAGACCAGACAACTCACTCTCCACGAAGTCCTGTGCCGATTGCTCGGCCCCCCGTGTCGACGGATGGCGCACCAGTTCGGTCAGAAATTCCAGCTCGCGGTCGAAGAGTTCATCGACAGCATGAAGGATGGCAGTCCTGTCCATCTAGAACCTCGGCAAATCCTGGTCGGGGATATGGAAGGGGGCGCCGGTGGCGGCACGAAGCTCGGCAAAGCCGATGCCTTCGGCGATTTCGCGCAGATGCAGGCCCTTGGCGGTGATGTCGAAGACCGCCATATCGGTATAGATCCGCTTCACATGGCCTTTGGCGGTTAAGGGCAGGGTACATTGTGCGAGGATCTTCGGGTTGCCCTTGCGATCCGTGTGCGTCATGATGACGCCCACCCGCCGCGCCTTTTGCGCCAGTTCGATCGCGCCGCCCATGCCCGGCGAGAATTTGCCAGGGATCTTCCAGTTCGCCAGATCGCCGTTCGCCGCGACCTCGAAGGCCCCCAGCAAGGTCAGATCGAGGCGGCCGGAGCGCACGATCGCGAAGCTGACGGCGCTGTCGAAGAATGCCGTGCCGGGTATGGTGGAGACATAGGCGCCGCCAGCGTCGATCAGATTGCGGTCAGCCTTGTCGGGCGACACCACGGGTCCGACGCCGGCGATCCCGTTCTCCGAATGCAAACAGACCGGCGTGCCGGGGACCACATATTGCAGCACCTCGGTCGGCAGGCCGATGCCCAGATTGACAGTCATGCCGGGCAGGATGTCGGCAGCTGCGCGCTTGAGCATCCGTTCTTTAGCGTTGGACAACACCGTAGACCTCCGGCAATTCAGTCAATTCGACCACCGTGTCGACAAAGGTTCCGGACAGGTGGACATTCTCGGGAGGGAGCGCGCCGAGAGGCACGATCCGCTCGGCCTCGACGATGGTTTGGCGCGCGGCCATGGCCATCAGCGGATTGAAGTTGCGCGCCGAGGCCGAGAAGGAGAGATTGCCGAAAGCATCGGCCTTGTGGGCATGGATCAACGCGAAATCGGCCCGCAGCGCCGTCTCGAGAAGGCCCGTCCTGCCCTCTATGGCAATTCGCTGCTTGCCTTCCTCGTCGGGAGTGCCAAGGCCTATGTCGGTGACGAAACCCATCATTCCGGCCCCGGCCACTCGGATGCGCTCGGCCAAAATGCCCTGTGGGACGAACTGCACCTCGATCGCACCCTCGTTCATCATGCGCATGGCGGTCGGGTTGAGGCCGATATGACTGGTTACCAGCCTGGCCACCTGGCCATTTTCCAGCAACCAATCGACGCCCATTCCTGCTTCATTGGCGTCGTTCTTGATGATTATCAGATTGCGGGGGCCCTGCCTAACCAGCTCACGGATCAGGCAGAAGGGCGTTCCGGGCACGCCGAAGCCGCCGAGCATGACCGAGGCGCCGTCCCCTATTGCAGAGATGGCCTCTTCGATCGCGCCGCGCTTGTCGGGCAGTGTCATGCAGATCATCCCATCTTTCTTGCCGACTCGCATCTGCGGCAGGGGCCGGGTTCGCGAATATTTCGAACAGATCGCCTTGCGCCAAAGCGTTGGTTTCGCGCTGTTGACTTTGGAAAGCGCAGCCCGGATGGCGGAATGCCGTTCCCGGTGCTGACCTCCCTGTCCAGACAGTACCCTAGAGTCGCTTTGCGGTTGGAATCTGCTTCGTTGGCGAACTTGACCGCTCCCAGCACATAACGCAAACAGATAAACGTAATCATGATCATTGATTGATTTTATGGCGATCCCTTACGAAGAGCGTTTCTCTGGAAGCTGGAGTGGAACCACCTGCGCACGTTCAGGGGCCGTCTATCCCAACATGGGCGCAAGCGATTCGATCAGAGTACTGCCCAACACTTTTGCGAGGAGGAAGCCGTCCACATAAGGATCGGTGGTGCTTGAATTGGATTATGTTAATCCGAAGGCGGATAGGCGTGCCCGCCGCCCTTGAAGTCGCAGACCCTATAGCAACCTGCATCCTCTTGCTGAATGGCATCCGATCCGATCACCACCTTCCCGTGCCCGCCCGGTATGTCGAGGATGTAGGTTGGCTGGCAAAGCCCCGAGATTCGACCGCGCAGGCCTGCCACGAGGGCGCGGCCTTCCTCAATGGAGAGGCGGAAATGGCTCGTGCCAGGGGCGAGGTCCGGGTGGTGAAGGTAATAAGGTTTTACCCTCGCTTCCACGAAAGCGCGCATGAGCGCCGCCAGCGTGTCGGGATCGTCGTTGACGCCCTTGAGCAGAACCGACTGGCTGACCATCACGATGCCCGAATCGACGAGACGGGCGCAAGCCTCGCGAGCCGCAGGCGCCAACTCGCGCGGATGATTGGCATGGAGGGCTATATAGGCCGTCTTGCCGCCCGCCTTCATGGCGGTAATTAAAGCCTCGTTGATCCGTTCCGGCTCGACCACGGGAACACGGGTGTGGAAGCGGACGATCTTCACGTGATCGATGGCATGCAGCCGCTGCATGATTTCCCCGAGGCGGCGGGGTGAGAGCATGAGCGGTTCCCCACCGGTGAGGATCACCTCCCAGATTTCCGGGTGATTGGCGATATAGGCAAACGACTCGTCCATGGCCTCGGGCGAGAGGGTGCCGAGCCCCTGCGGACCGACCATTTCGCGGCGGAAGCAGAAGCGGCAATAGACCGGGCAGACATGCACGGCCTTGAGCAGGACACGGTCGGGATAACGATGCACGATCCCTTCGACAGGACTGTGCGCGAGATCGCCGATGGGATCCTCGCGCTCCTCGGGCGCCACATTTAGCTCGGCCGCATCCGGCACGAACTGGCGCGCGATCGGATCCTTCGGATCGTTCCGGTCGATCAGCGCGGCGATGGCGGGGCTGATCCCGATGGCATAGCGCTCGGCCACGGCGTCGATACTACTAGCAAGGTCTTCAGCCGTAACGAGGCCAGTCTCGACCAGCTCTGCAGGTGTGCGGATTGGACGAGCGCTTGTCGGCTTAAGTTGATTGTGCTGCCCTGACATGTTGCTTTCCTTTCCTCGTTTCAGCGATCGCATATCAGTCACGCCATGAATGCCGGTCGGCAGTTCCTGCCCGCGACGAGGGAACTTCAAAAGTCGTGCCAACTGCGCAGAAAGAGCCTCAGAAGAAATGTTCGGCAGCGTATTCAATAGCTCCCATGAGAGTGCAGCAAGACGCCGGACACACAGCACCGTGTCACAGAGTCGACAAACCCGACAGTTGTTGGATGCCAAGCATTCTCCGAGAAATGGCGGACAGGGTAGCGTCGCCTTAACATTTTAGGCGGACTTTACGGGCATGAGCCCGCACCCGCCCACC
>NZ_JBWKME010000182.1:0-73931 GCF_056431085.1 Mesorhizobium waitakense
CTTTCTGACCCGTTCGGCGCCAATGTCATAAGACAAGCAATTCCAGGAAAAGTGTGAAACGGTTTCCGTCCGGAATTGCGTCAAAACAAAGAGATAGAGCGGTTCGGCGTTTCCATGAAACGCAGAACCGCTCAAACGAAAACCGCCCGGTCGATGCCGGGCGGTTCGCGAACTTGCAAGGAATGCAAGCGTTACTTGGTGTAGACCGGCTCGGGTTCGGGCTGATAGGCAACCACCGGCGCGGCGCAACCGTTGTTGCCGCCGAACTGATAGCGCAGGCCACCGCGCACCTCGTGGGTGTTGATGCCGCCATCGAAGCCAGGGCCGGCGCTGCTCGCATCGAAGTCGAACATCCGGCCGCCCTGGATATGGCTGAAGCGGTAGCCCGCATCCAAAATCACCTTGTCGGTCAGGCAGTAAGAAGCACCCGCCATTAGAGCATAGGCGAAACGCCAGCTGGACGCTCCGGGGTTGAACTCGGTGGTGTTCGGATCCCGGAGATCGTCCCATTTGACCCGCGCGCCGCCGATGCCGGCGCCGACATAAGGCGTAATGCCGTCATAAGTGCCGAGATCGGCGTAGGCATTGGCAAGCAGCAGCAGGGCGCTCATGTTCGACACCTCGGTCGATGTCGAGAGGGCATCCGAGGTTCCGCCGTCGAAGTCCGACTTGAACCAGTAGTCGGCGGTCAGATCCGTACGGAAGTAGTCGTTGACCCTGTACCCGACACCGGCGCCAAGTGAGAAACCACCCTTGAGCTCGCCGAAATCGAAACTCCTGCTGCCAGGCGTGACCGAGCAGTTGCAGGGATCGAGGGTGTAGGTCGTATAGTCGATGCCGCGCACGTCCGACTTGTGATAGTCGAGGTCGCCACGAATATACCAGCCGCCGATTTCGGCCGGCTGCTCGTAAACCGGCGGCGGAGCCTGTTCGACCGCCGGGAGGTCGGCTGCGAAAACCGGTCCGGTCAGCCCCGCGAACAGCGCAGCGAGCAGGGCCTTTCTTGCTGTATTGAACATGCTTGTCACCCCTAGGAAGTTCGGAACGGCGATCGTGTCCGAAATGCGATTGCTTTCAGTCGTGGATAATGAATTGCAAAGGTTAAAAGGCGTTTAACCCTGTTGCTTAACCACGAATCTCTACACTTCGAGGAATCAGGGCGCGATTTTCGAGACCGGGAGCGACTGCTGGCCAACAAAAAGCCCGCCAGAAGGGCGGGCCTTTTTGCGGGTGGATATGCTGAGGCGCGACGCCTGCGTGGGCGCTGGGCGACGCCCTTTGGGCGCGCTGGGGATCAGGCGGCGCTGCGTGTTTCCGAGATGACTTCGACGATGTCGTTGACGACCGCCTCGACCAGTTGCGGGTCGTCGCCCTCGGCCATGACGCGGATCAGCGGCTCGGTGCCGGATGGCCGGATGACCAGCCGCCCGGCCTTGCCCAGGCGGTGACGGGCGTCCTCGATGGCTGCCTTGACGGGCGCTTCCTCGAGCGGCTTGCCGCCGGAAATATGGACGTTCTTTAGAAGCTGCGGCACCGGTTCGAATTTCTTCGACAGCTCGCTGACCGGCCGACCCTGCCGTTTGATGCAGGCCAGCACCTGCAGCGCCGAAACGAGGCCGTCGCCGGTGGTCGAGAAATCCGACAGCACGATATGGCCCGACTGTTCGCCGCCGACATTGAGCCCATGCGCGCGCATATGCTCCACGACATAGCGGTCGCCGACCTTGGTGCGGTGCAATTGCAGCTTCATGTCGCCGAGGAAACGTTCGAGCCCGAGATTGGACATGACCGTCGACACGACGCCGCCGCCGGCAAGCCGCCCGCTCTGGTGCCAGGATTCCGCGATCAGCGCCATGATCTGATCGCCATCGACGATCGCCCCGTTCTCATCGACAATGACCACACGGTCGGCATCGCCGTCGAGCGCGATGCCGATGTCGGCGCGCACTTCGTGCACTTTCTTCTGCAGACCCGCGGGATGGGTCGAACCGCATTCCTTGTTGATGTTGAAGCCGTTGGGTTCGACATTGATGGCGACGACTTCGGCACCCAGTTCCCACAGTGCCTCGGGCGCCACCTTGTAGGCGGCGCCATTGGCGCAGTCGACGACGATCCTGAGGCCCGAAAGCGACATCGAGCGCGGCAAGGTGCGTTTGGCGAATTCGATGTAGCGGTCATGCACGCCATCGACGCGCTTGGCTCGGCCAAGCCCGTCTGAATCGGCGAGCGTCAGTTCGATGTCCTTGTCGAGCATGCCCTCGATGCGCTCTTCGATCTCGTCGGAGAGCTTGTAGCCGTCAGGGCCGAACAGCTTGATGCCGTTGTCGTAATAGGGATTGTGCGAGGCCGAGATCATGACGCCGATATCGGCGCGCAGCGAACGCACCAGCATGGCGACGGCTGGCGTCGGGATCGGGCCGAGAAGGAACACGTCCATGCCGGCGGCGCACAGGCCGGACACCATCGCATTCTCGATCATGTAGCCCGAAAGCCTGGTATCCTTGCCGAGCACGACGCGATGACGATGACTGCCGCGCTGGAACGAGAGGCCGGCGGCCATGCCGACCCGCATCGCGATTTCAGCGGTCATCGGAAACTTGTTGGCGCGCCCGCGAATGCCGTCCGTGCCGAAATAATTCCCTGCCATGCTTACCAGATTCCTCGACAGTTCTTTGCCGGCACGTCATGCCACAATTGGCCAGGGCGCCATGATCACATTGTGTGATTGTATGTTACCAATCCTTAGAAAATCATTGTTGTGCACTGCACACAACATGACTGCAACCCAATTGCTGAGACTGCCACGCTGCAATATACCAGTCATGCGAGCATTTCAGCGCGGATGCACCTGGAAAAATCTTGCTCGCAATCCAGCAACAGGCAACAATTTCATCACCTTGTCGGGAGGAGCCAGCTTTGGGCGGTATATACGCCACTTAGCATCTGGCGCAACCGACCGTTGAGCGTTATTGATTTGCAGGGACGTACCATGGGCTGCTGCAACGGAGAAACGCTATGCTCATCCACCGACTTGCCACTTTGACCGGCCTCGCCGTCGCGACCTTGTTCCTGGCTTCGCCAGCCAACGCGCTGACGATGGCCGAGTGCAGCACGAAGTATAACGCCGCCAAGGACGCGGGGACACTCGCCGGGGCGACCTGGAACCAGTTCCGAAAGGCGCAGTGCGGCACCGATGCCGCCGCGACCACCGATACCAAGCCAGCTGACACCAAGAAGGCAGCTGAAACGAAGCCGGCCAAGGCAGCCAAGACGACCACCGCCGCGGCAACAGACAGCACCGCCAAGGGTCTGACGGCTAAGGAATGCAGCGCCAAGTACAAGGCGGCGAAGGCTGCCGGCACCCTGAACGGCATGAAGTGGAACGACTTCCGCAAGGCCGAATGCGCCGCCGGCGCGTCTGCCGCCGCCGACACCAAGCCGGCAACCACCAAGGCTGCCGCGGCTCCTGCCGACAGCAAGGGCCTGACCATGGCCGAATGCAGCACCAAGTATCAGGCTGCCAAGACGGCCAATACGCTGAAAGGCATGAAGTGGAACGACTTCCGCAAGACCGAATGCGGTGCCGCCGCGTCGGATGACGACACGGTGCCGGCTCCGAGCGAGGCAAACTACACCAAAGAGCCGGCAAAGCCGACGACGGCTGCGCCGAAGGGCGTCACTTTCCCGTCGGCGATCTCGCCGAAATACGCCAGCGAGACCCCCGGAAAGGGCCGCATGCATACCTGTCTCGACCAGTACTATGCCCTCAAGGACGCCAACGCGCTTGGCGGCCTCAAGTGGATCCAGAAGGGCGGCGGCTTCTACAGCCTGTGCAACGCCAAACTGAAGACCTGAGCGCCACATAGCTCGACAAACACAAAGGCCCGCGAGGCGTCAGCTTCGCGGGCCTTTTGTTACGTTCAAACAGTCTCAATCGACCTCTTTCGCTGACCGCAGAAGCTCGACCAGGCTGGTGAGATCGGCGTTAGCCTTGCCGGCCGCTACGCCGCGCTTCATCAGGCTTTGCATCGGCAGTATGAGTTCGGTGCCGATGCCCGCCGCCTTGCTGGCATCGATCAGATTGACATAGGCCTCGGCCTGCATGCCGAGATTGGAGGCGACATTCCTGGTGTGGTCGCCGGCGTCGATCTGCTCGGCCCATTTCGGCAACCCACCTTGCATCGCTTGCAGCCATGACATCAGCAGCGGCATGAATTCGCCGGCTGGAATTCCCGCCGATCCCGTCAGCGCCAGCGCCTGCATCACACCCCCGAACAGGCCATACATGCCCGCCAGCAGCGCGATATCGTGAAGCGGCGCCAGGCCGGCATCCTCGCCCAGATATTTTCTGGTGCCGAGCGCATCGAGTTGTTCCGAGTGCATGTCGAACCCCTGCTTGGAGCCGCTGTAGAGGACCAGGGCGTGCCGCCCGCCGATCATCGGGGGCACCGCCATGATGCCGCCATCGACATAGTTGGCGCCGTGCGTGACGGCCCACTGCGACATCGCCCGCGCCTGCTCGGGCGTGCCGTTGGTGAGATTGACCAGTGTGCGGCCAGACAGCGCTTCCCGCGCGGGAGCAAGGGCCTCGTGGACCGTGTCGTAGACGAGAAGACACACCACGATCACCGGGCTCGATCTGACGGCGTCCTCGACGCTGGCAGCCACGATGGCACCCTTGGCCGCCAAAGCCTGCGCCTTTGCCGGAGAACGGTTCCACACGGTCACCAATTGGCCTTTGTCGAGGAACGCCCCGGTGAGGGCAGTGCCCATGGCGCCAAGGCCGATTACAGTTATATCACTCATCTTGTGTCTCTCCGTGGTTCGGGTTTGGAAGGTCAAGCCGGCAAGGGGCTCAGGTCCTGGCCAAGGCCGCCATCGACGGTCAGCCGCGCGCCTGTGGTGAAGGTTGCGTCGAAAGCCAGGAACAGCACCGCATGCGCCACCTCATCGATGGTGCCGTGACGCTTCATCGGCGTGACCGCGTCGCCGATCGCCATGAAGGCCGCCCGCTCCTCGGCGGAAGCGCTCGCCACGCCCATTGTCGGCGTATCGATGAAGCCGGGGCTGACCACATTCACGCGGATCCGGCGCGGCAGGAGCTCGGCGGCGAGAACCTTGGCGAAAGCGCGAAGTGCTGCCTTCGACCCGGAATAGACGCTCATTCCGCCGTTACCGGATTCATCGGCGATCGATGAGGTGAAGACGATGGCACCACCATCCTTGATGAGCGGCAGCAGGCGCTGTGCGGTGAAGAAGGCGCCTTTCGTGTTGACGCTGAAGATGCGGTCGTAGCTGTCCGCGGTGACCCGCTCCACCGGCTCGAGATAGGCAACCCCGGCATTGATGTGGAGGAAGTCGATCTGGCCGAGCTTCTGGCCCACTTCGGCCCCTAGCGTGACGATATCGGCCATGTCGCCGATGTCCGACTGCACGACATGGGCGCGCGAAAACAACTTCGTGCGGGCGGCTTCGATGTTGCGGTGATCGCGGCCGGTGACCAGCACTTCGGCGCCGCCTTCGACCAGCGCCTCCGCCACGGCACGCCCCATGCCGTGCGTTCCGCCGATCACCACGGCCTTCTTGTTTGCGTATCGTGTCATGATCCATCCCTTTCGCCAAAATTCGACCACCGACGGCCTTTGCAGGCCGAAGCAAGGTACCGATATGTTGTTGTGCTGTTCGCCGGTGCCGGCGATCTGCTTTGAAGTTATGGACCGGCTTGGTTTTTCTCAAGTACCGACAAAAATGTAAGCCACCCACCGATTGCTCAGAATTGGATGAAATATGGGAAAGAAACAGCCAGATAGTTGCGGATTGGGACCGGCGCTGGAGGTGATCGGCGGCAAATGGAAAGCTTTGCTGCTCTGGCAGATCCACAAGGCGCCGGCGCGCTTCGGTGAACTGAAGCGGCTGGTGCCCGACATCAGTGAAAAGATGTTGATCCAGCAGCTACGCGAAATGGAGGCCGACGGCATCGTTCACCGCGAGGTCTTCCCCGAAGTTCCGCCTGGGTCGAATACTCGATCACCGAATTCGGTATCGAGCTGGACAATGCCCTGATCCCGCTCGCCAGATGGGGCAAGCAGCATGCCGGCCGGTCCGACGGGCAACGCCCCGGCAAAGCAAGCGTGCTCGCACCGCACGGCCTGTGACCAACGCCGAATAGCAAAACGCCGCGGGTTGAAGCCGCGGCGTTTTGTTTCTCTGAAATGAGTGGCCCCTGTCAGCTTGACGGCTGCGGTTCCATGCCGCCTTCGGGCTCCGGCCCCTTCTTGCGGCGGCCGCCGGACTTCGGCACCGCCGAGCCACGGCTTGGCGGTGTGTCGTCGCCGAGGTCGCGCGAAGGCTTCTGTCCGGCGATCAACTGCTTGATCTCTTCGCCCGACAGCGTCTCGTATTCGAGCAGCCCTTCCGCCAGTGCGATCCATTCCTTCTTCTTCTTGGTCAGGATGGATTTTGCCGTTGAATAGGCCTCGTCGATCAGGCGGCGCACTTCGGCGTCGATGATCTGCGCGGTCTCTTCCGAGACGTTCTGCGTGCGCGCCACCGAATGACCGAGGAACACTTCTTCCTGGTTGTCACCATAGGCGACGTGACCGAGCTTGTCGGAAAAGCCCCAGCGCGTGACCATGGCGCGCGCCAGCTTGGTCGCCTGCTCGATGTCCGAGGAGGCGCCCGAGGTGATGTTTTCCTTGCCGAACTTGAACTCCTCGGCGACACGGCCGCCCATCATGATGGCGAGGCGCGAGATCATGTATTTGTAGCTCATCGAGTAGCGGTCGCCTTCCGGCAACTGCATGACCATGCCGAGCGCCCGGCCACGCGGGATGATGGTGGCCTTGTGCAGCGGATCGGCCGACGGCACGTTGAGCGCCAGGATGGCGTGGCCGGCCTCGTGATAGGCGGTCAGCGCCTTCTCGGCCTGGGTCATCGCCGACGAGCGACGCTCGGCGCCCATCATGATCTTGTCCTTGGCGTCCTCGAACTCGGCCATAGTCACCAGGCGCTTGTTGCGCCGCGCGGCCATCAGCGCCGATTCGTTGACGAGGTTCATCAGGTCAGCACCGGAGAAGCCCGGCGTGCCGCGAGCGACGACCTTGAGGTCGACATTGGGTGCCAGTGGCACGTTGCGCACATGCACCTTGAGGATCTTCTCGCGGCCGACGATGTCGGGGTTCGGCACCACCACCTGGCGGTCGAAGCGGCCTGGCCGCAGCAGCGCCGGGTCAAGCACGTCGGGCCGGTTGGTGGCAGCGATCAGGATGATGCTTTCGTTGGACTCGAAGCCGTCCATCTCGACCAGCAGCTGGTTCAGCGTCTGCTCGCGCTCGTCATTACCGCCGCCGAGACCGGCGCCGCGATGGCGGCCGACGGCATCGATTTCGTCGATGAAGATGATGCAGGGCGCGTTCTTCTTGGCCTGGTCGAACATGTCGCGGACGCGGCTGGCGCCGACGCCGACGAACATCTCGACGAAGTCCGAACCGGAGATGGTGAAGAACGGCACATTGGCTTCGCCGGCAACCGAGCGGGCGAGCAGCGTCTTGCCGGTTCCCGGAGGACCGACAAGCAGCACGCCGCGCGGGATCTTGCCGCCGAGCCGCTGGAACTTCTGCGGATCGCGCAGGAACTCGACGATCTCTTCCAGATCTTCCTTGGCTTCATCGACGCCGGCAACGTCCTGGAAGGTGACGCGGCCATGCGCCTCGGTCAAAAGCTTGGCCTTCGACTTGCCGAAGCCCATGGCTCGTCCGGAGCCGGACTGCATCTGGCGCATGAAGAATATCCAGACGCCGAGGATGAGGATCATCGGCAGCCACGAGATCAGATAGCCGAACAGCGAATTGGAACCGTCGCTCTCAGGCCGCGCATTGATGGTGACGTTCTTGTCCTGGAGCCGCGAGACCAGCGACGGATCGCCGGGCGAATAGGTCTGGAAGCCGCTGGCATTGTCGGTGTAGGTGCCGGTGATGCGAGCGCCCGCAATGGTCACCGTCTTGACCCGGCCGGCCGCGACGTCCTGCAGGAACTGCGAATAAGGCACATCGCTGGAAGCCCCTCGCGTCTGCGGCGTCTGGAACAGATTGAACAGGGCGATGAGCAAGACCGCTATGATCGCCCAGAGCGCGAGGTTGCGATAGTTCGGATTCATCAATTGTCCCGTTGGCGTCCGCGCGTCGGACACACGTCATGAGAGGAAACTTGCGCCTAACATAGGGAGAGCGCCTCCCCTTGCCAAGCAGAACAGCAGGTCTGGGTTAAGCTTTCGCCCAACATCAACCGGCACTGTGGCCACGGAAAGGCAAGGCGGGAAGCGGGGCCGCGCCAATCAGCCCTGCGACAGCCCGCGCCGGCGCCAGGTCGAAGGACGGCAGGAAGCGGGCAAAGGGGGCAACGGCCGGCCGTGCCTCGACCAGAGCAGGCGCCCGGATGCTCCCCGGCAAACCAAGGCATTCACCGGCTTGCCATAGCGCCGGCTCGGCGGCGAGCGCGGCGCGCATCAGGCTTGCTGGGGCTTCCCCCTCGCCGATCGCCGCACGCATCGCTGCTGTCCCGAACGGGGCCATCAACAATGCGCCGCTGCTGTCGTTCAATGTGATGCGCCGGCGGCCATCCCAGAGGGTGCCCTTGGCGACTGCGGAGGCGGGCGGCAGGCCGCGCGCCTCGCGGCGCAGGAAGATGCCGGCGCGCCGGGAATCGACCACCGTCCGCGACAATGTGGCGCAAAGAAATCCGGCCTTCAGCCGGCCAAACAGCGCCTCGCTGCGGGCCTGGTCCGGCAGAAAGGCAATCCCGCCGGTCGTGGCCAGCAGCAGGCGCAGTGCGTAGACGGCCGCATGCTCCTCCCCGGCGGTCAGAAAGCCAGGATCAAGACGAATGAGCCCGGCCGCCGGCTGGGTCGCGAAACAGCGGATCAGGTCCGCGGCAACCAGGCCGAGCTGCCGGCGCGCGCTGCCTTCATGCGCGGCCAGCGCCAGCGCATCGTCGATGCGCTGCACGCCGTCGCCGTCGGCGAGCGTAGCGCGCAGGCGCGGCCGCTCGAAAGCCTCGTCGACATTGGTCGGGTCGTCGGCCCAGTCGACATGTTGACGCCGCAGGACGTCGCGCAACGCCGCGCGCCGCGTGCCGAGAAGCGGCCGCACGATCCAGCTGCGCCAGTCATACAAGGTGGCCGGCGCCATGCCGGCAAGCCCGCGGCCCGCCGTGTCGGCATGGCTCCCGCCCTCATCACGGACCTGCCGCATCAATACCGTTTCCGCTTGGTCGTCGGCGGTATGGCCGGTCAGGATCAGGCCGATGCCTTGCGCCAGTGCCGCCTCGGCCAGCAGCCGGTAACGCGCTTCCCGGGCCGCGGCGGGCAGACCGGTCGATGGCTTGGGGCCGGACCATGTCAGGATGCGATGCGCAATGGCGTGCTTGGCGCACAGCCTCGCCATCCCCTGCGCGTCCGCTGCCGAACCGGGCCGCAAATCGTGGTCGATCGTCACTGCCAGCAGCTTCGTTGCCGGCGCAGTGCGGTCGAGATGGTGTTTGAGAAGGAGGAGCAGGGCGGTCGAGTCGCTGCCGCCGGACACGGCCGCAACGGCGCCGCTGGTAAAATCGATATGCGAAAAAAGGCTCTTCGAGAGGTCAGGCTCGATATCGAGCATCAATGCATGTCGCCCAAAGAAGGTCCCTGTTTCGGGGCAACGACATGCACGGAAAGGATCAGCACGCCGCCAGCGCCTTTTCCTGCTTGACGCGTTCCTTGAGCGCACCGGAGATGTCGGGGTAGCGCTTGCCGATCTCGCTGAAGGTGGCGCAGGCCACGTCATGCTGCTTGAGGCCGACCAGCGACACGCCGAGCTTCAGCAACATGTCGGGAGCTTTCTTGGCCTTGGGATAGTCCTTGCTGGCGGAAAGGAAAGTCTCGGCCGCGTCGCGATATTTCTGCTGGCCGAGCAAAGACTCGCCAAGCCAGTAATGCGCATCCGCCGCCTTCGCATCCTTGGGGAAGCGGGAGATATGATCGCGAAAACCCTGCTCGGCGGTGCTGTAGTCGCCCGAGAGGATGAACTGATAGGAGTTGCGGTAGAGTTCCTCGGGGTCGTTGGTGGCGGGCAATGCCGCCACCACCGTGCCGTCGGACTTGCCGGCCTTGGCCGGAGCGCCGCTCGCTGGCGCGGTGTCCTGCACCGGCGCGGTCGCCTGGGTGCTGCCGCCGGCATCGATGACATTGCCGTTCTTGTCGACGGTGATGGTGCCGAAAGTCTTTTCCGGCGCTCCCGTTCCTGGAATCACCTTGCCGGGGTCGCCATTGGGCGATTCGACGATGACCTCCTGGCCGGCGGCGGGCGCGGTGCCCGCATCGGCCGGCGCCTGCGTTGCCGGTGCCGCTGCCACATCGGTGTTGCTATCCGTAGTGGTGGTGGCGTCCGATTTCTTCTGTGCCGGCGGCTGCCCGCCTTGCGTGCCGCCTTCAAGCTGCTGGAAGCGGAACTCGTTGTCTTCCTGCTGCTTGCGGATCTGCTCCTGCATCTGCAGGACCTGGAAATTGAGTTCCTCGATCTTGCCGTTCATCTGCCGCAGCTGCTCTTCCAGCCCGGTCACGGCGGTACCGTCGGACTGCACCAGCTGAACCTGATCCGGTTTCTTCTTCTGGCCGAAAATGCCGGGCAATTCGATGCTGGGCAGATGGAAGGAAAAGCCGCTGTCGGTCGATTGCCCTGTGCCCGCCAGGGCGGTGACGCCTGATAGGAGCAACAGCGCAAGGGTGCCGCTTAGAACCGATCTCAAATGCATGTGCCTCTCGCCGTGATTTCGTTAGCTCGTTCGCGCCTTCCAATCAGAGTGGGACCAGCCAAGCGCCCTCGGCTCATAGCAGGAGCCGAGACTTCGGCCAAATTTTGTTTCGGGCATCCGGATATGAAAAAGGCGGCCCTGGGGCCGCCTTTCGCAAGGGTGTGTGGCATTTTTGCCGCTAGACCGTCGCGCCTCCTTGACGCTCCGGTCGGCAGCACGACGGCTCAGGAACCCGCGCCGCTGAGCGTGGTGACCGCACGCCGGTTCTGCGACCAGCAGGAGATGTCGTCGCACACCGCGACCGGACGCTCCTTGCCGTAGGAAATCGTCTTCAGGCGGCTCGCCGAAACGCCCTTGGCGACGAGGAAGTCGCGGGTGGCGGCGGCGCGGCGGGCGCCGAGCGCCAGATTGTACTCGCGCGTGCCGCGTTCATCGGCATGGCCTTCGATGACGATGGCATACTGCTTGTACTGGTTCAGCCACTGCGCCTGGCGCGAAAGCGTCGTCTGCGCATCGGCACGGATCGAGGTCGAGTCCGTATCGAAGAAGATGCGGTCGCCGATGTTGACGGTAAAGTCCTTCGCCGAGCCGGGCGTTGCCGCGCCGGCGCCGTTGAGGCCAAGGTCGGCGGCATTGTTAGGCGTCTTCTTCGAGGCGCAACCGGCGATGGCGAGCATCGCCACCAGCGCGATCATGACCGGGTTTCTGGTAAGTGCTGCGATACGGCCCATGCCGCCTCTCCTTCGCGTTTCGAGTGATTTCGTTGATCACCCAGTAACCACGTTTGGGTTAACCGGCATTCAAGAAACACGGTTAAAATCTGGTTTAGACTGCCCGTCCGCAGCCGTTTGGCAAAGCCACATTTCGCGCGGACCGTAGGCGTAAATGCGGCCAAAACGCGACCGTGACGTGAAAAGAGGCCCTGTTGGGCCTCTTTCAGCAGTGCCGCGCGGGATGCTGGAGCAAGGCATGCTCAAGCCCAGCTTTATTCCAGCAACGGCGACCAAGCCGGGTCCGAAGCAAAATTCGTCGTCGGGATCGACTGTTCATTGCGGCCGGTGAGGTCGACCGAGACCAGCTTCGGTCCGCCGGCGGAATCCCGGAAGAACATCAGCACGCGGCCGTTCGGCGCCCAGGTCGGCCCTTCCTGCTGGAAACCGGACGACAGGATCCGCTCGCCCGAGCCATCGGTCTTCATGACGCCGATCTGGAATTCGCCGCCTGTCTGTTTGGTGAAGGCGATGAGATCGCCGCGCGGAGACCACACCGGCGTCGAGTAGACGCCGTCGCCGAAGGAGATGCGGTTCTGGCCCGAGCCATCGGCGCCCATCACATAGATCTGGGCGCGCCCGCCACGATCGGAGGTGAACACCACCTGGCTGCCGTCGGGCGAATAGGACGGCGACGTGTCGATGGCGGTCGAATTGGTCAGCCGTGTCGTCGAACGGCTCCGCAAGTCCATGGCGAAGATATTGGAATTGCCGTCGTCGCGCAGCAGGCTCATGATCACCTTCTGGCCGTCGGGCGAAAAGCGGGGCGCAAAGGTCATGCCGGGAAAATTGCCGACCAGTTCGCGCTGGCCGGTCTCGATCTGCAGCAGGTAGACCCGCGGCTGACCGCTTTCATAGGACATGTAGGTGATTTCCTGCCGGTTCGGCGAGAAGCGCGGCGTCAGCACGATCGACTTGCCGTCAGAGAGATAGCGGACGTTGGCGCCGTCCTGATCCATGATGGCGAGGCGCTTCTTGCGCGCGTTCTTGGCGCCGGATTCGTCGATGAAGACGACGCGGGTGTCGAAATACCCCTTCTCACCGGTCAGCCTCTCGTAGATTGCGTCGGCGATGATGTGGGCGACACGCCTCGTATTGGCGTCGTTGGCAAAGAACTGCTCGCCCGACATCTGCTGGCCCGCAAAGGTGTCCCACAGCCGGTACTGGGCGCGAATGCGCCCGTCAGCCTCCTTGCCGACGCTGCCGGTGACCAGCGCCTGCGCATTGATCACTTTCCAGTCGTCGAAGCGCGGTGCTGCATCCGGATTGGAGATCTTCTCGATGAAGGCACTCTTGTCGATCGGCGCGAACAGTCCCGAGCGCTTCAGATCGGCGGTGACGATCTCGGAGATCTGGGCGCCAAGCGCGTCGCCGCCCTGGAAATCGGTGATGGCGATCGGCAGCGGTTCGACATTGCCCTTGTTGACGTTGAGCTCGACGAGCGCCAGGGCCGGCAACGTGCCGGCAGCAGTCATGCCCATCGCCATAGCTGCGATCATCAGGAGCGGCTTGAGGATTGATTTCATGTCTTCTCGCTTCTCGTACTGATTTTCGGATACTCGGGCCTACAGGCCCAGCATCTCCCTTGGATCGAAGGTGACGCGGACGTCGGCCCAGATGTCCTGCTTGCCTGCGGGGACCTGCAGGCCGGTGACATCGCATTTTTGCACGGCGCGAACGGCACTTTCGTCGAACTGGCGGTTTCCGCTCGACTTTTCGACATTCGGGCGGCCATCCAGCTTGCCGGAGGCGTCCAGGTTGAAGCGGACGACGACGACGAAGTTTTCCGAACCTTCAAGGCCAACCGGAAGGGTCCAGCAGCCGCCGAGCTGGCTCTCAAGGGCGCCCATTTCCGATTTCGACAACTTCTGGCCCTGGTCCTTGTCGCCGCCGAGCGAGGCCTGCTGGGTCGAGCGCTTGGCGCCGCCGCCGGACGGCTTCTGCTTGTCGAGGAGAGCCGAGATTTCGTCGGCGTTGAACTGCTTGTCTTCGGACTTCGGCTTCGACGAGGCTTCCTTGACCGGCTTGTCGGCATCCTTGCGTTCCGGCGCCTTGGCGCTTTCGGCCTGCGCCGGCTGCGGCTTCGGCCGCGCTTCCGGCGCGGGCGCCGAATTCGGCAGTTGCGTCTCTTCGGTGGGCGGATCCTTGGCTATGGCTTCGGCGACAGCGTCAGGCTTGACCTCGGGCGTCGGATCGATGGCCGCGGTCTTGTCCTGCGGCGGCGGGGTCGGCGCCGGCTTGGCCGGCGTCGGCTTGGGGTCCGCCTGCTTGACCGGCTCGGGCTTCACCTCTTCCTTGGGTGTCGGCGCAGGCGCCACTTCCGTTGCTGGAATGGGCTTCGGCTTTTCCTGCGGCTTGGGCACGTCCTCGGGCTTCGGCTTTTCGATCGGGGTCGGCGCCGGCGGCGGAGCCGATGTCATGTCGACCGGCTTCGGCTTGGCTTCCGGCGTTACCGGCTTGTCGGTGTCGACGCTGTTCTCGCCGACCTTCTGCGATACCGGCACGATATCCGGGCGCTGGGTCGGCACAGGGGCCGGCTTTTCATGCATCACGGCCTTCTTGTCGCCCTGCAACGTCTGCGCGATGGCTTCCATCGGCACGATGTCGACCGCGACCGACTCGACATCGGCGGACGGGAGTGCGGCCGGCGCCGACAGCGTGAACAGGCCGAAGGCCAGCACCGCCGTATGCAAGATCACCGATGTGGTGAGGCCGGTCTTCATCTCGCGTCTATTGATCCTGTTCCTGCAGTGAAACCAGGCCGATATTCTTGTAGCCAGCGGCCGAAATGCGGGCCATCACCTTCATCGCCGTGCCATAGTCGGTGGACTTGTCGCCACGGATGAAGATGCGCTCTTCATAGCCGGTCTTCGAGATCGCCTGCAGCTTGGCCACCAGTTCCTCGATCGGGATCTCGGTTTCCTGCAGATAGATCTGGCCGCCGGCGTTGATCGACACGGTGATCGGCTGCGTGTCGGCGTTCATCGCCTTGGCCTGCGTGTCCGGCAGGTCGATCGGCACGCCGACCGTCAGCATCGGTGCCGCGACCATGAAGATGATCAGCAGCACCAGCATCACGTCGACCATCGGCGTGACGTTGATCTCAGACATCAGTGCATGGTGACGGCCGCGCCGCCTGTGGCCGCGCCCACCGCGTCCTCCCATGCCAACGGACATACCCATCAGTTACTCCTCAGGCCTTGGGGACCACTTTTTCATCGATTTGGCGCGAGAGTATGGCGGAGAACTCGTCGGAGAACCCTTCCATGCGCACCGCTATCTTGCTCGCGTCGGACGACAGTTTGTTGTAGGCGATGACGGCGGGTATGGCGGCGAGCAGGCCGATGGCCGTCGCCAGCAGCGCTTCGGCAATGCCGGGCGCGACCACCGCGAGACTGGTGTTCTTGGAGCCGGCGATCGCCTGGAACGAGGTCATGATGCCGATGACGGTGCCGAACAGGCCGATGAAGGGTGCCGCCGAGCCGGTGGTGGCGAGGAAGCCCAGGCGCCCCTCCAGCTTTTCCATCTCGCGGGTCAGCGCCAGGTCCATCGCCTTGTCGATGCGGGTCTGCAGGCCGAGCGGCGACTTGGCGCCCTTCTCGAAGCTTTTCTTCCATTCGCGCATCGCCGCCACGAAAATGGCGCCCATGCCGGTGGTCTTGCGGTCGGCGAGCGTGCGGTAAAGTTCTTCCAGCGACTGCCCGGACCAGAACACCTGCTCGAACCGGTTGAGTGACAGCCGCATGCGGGCGTAGGCAACCAACTTGTCGACGATGATTGCCCAGGTCCAGACCGAAGCGCAGAGCAAACCGATCATGACCAGCTTGACCACCCAGCTGGCCTGCATGAACAGCGCCCAAATCGACAATTGCGCGCCCGGTTCGGCGAGTGCGATATTTTCCATCGTTACGTCCTTAAGATTTTCCGGGCGAAGCTGGCGGCTGGCCCCTGGCATCCCTTGTGGTCGGTTCGCACGCAGCTACCGGAACAACCCCAAACCGTGCCTTTGGTGGCCTTTTCGGGGCAAATATTGGTGAAAGGAAGGCGCTTGATAACGCCAATCTTCACCAATCTCTTCATGAACCGTTATGGTTAAGGATGGGTTAGTCCATAAGGCGCGGCGCATTGCCGCGTCCCGCCATCGCAATGCCGTCGCTTCGATGCCTGGACCAGGGTGTGCTGAGATTCAGGTCAGACCGAGTCAGACCGAGCCGAAAACGGTGGTTTCCGAGAACCGGAGCGGAGCGTACTTGAAGTACGTGAGCACCGGAAGCGTAGGAAACCGCCGTTTGCAGGCCGGCATCACCTGAATATCAGCGCACCCGTGGCATGAACGCCGCCATCCATTCCCTCGGAAAGCGCCTTGGCCTGCCATTCTCGCCGATGATAGCCGCCTCGACGTTGGCCTCGACCAGCACCTCGTCGCCGCGTTTGAGCTGCTGCGCCATAAAGATGCGCGCACCGGAAATGTCCTCGGTGCGGGTCTCGATCGTCAGGATGTCGTCGATGCGGGCGGGGCCGCGAAAATTGATCTCCATACGACGCACCACCCAGACGATCTTCTCGCCATGCTTGCCGTCGGCGAGCTCGGTGTGGTGCACGCCGGTCAGCCTGAGATAGTCGGAGCGGCCGCGTTCGAAGAATTCGAGATAGCGCGCATGGTAGACGACGCCGGAGAAATCGGTGTCGGCGTAATAGACGCGCGCCATCAGCCGGTGGCCGAATTCCGTCAACGCGCCGGAAAGCCCTGCCAGCAACGCCTCCGATTCACCATGATCGTCCATTGCGCTTCCTTTTTCAGTCCCGACCGGGCACGTGTTTTCCGCGCGACATAGCATCGGATGGCACTGTTGACGGCGATGATCAAGACCTTGGTGGCGGCGCTGTTCGTGCTGGTGGCTCTGTCGCTGCCCGGCCAGGCGGCCACCTTCTCGATGAAGCGCGGCCTTAATCTCGACCAGTGGACCACATGGCCGGGCGAGGACCAGTGGGGCGATGCCAAGGCGATCCTGCCCTATCCGGAATGGCGCAAATTCCTTCGGGATGAGGACCTCAAGGCGCTTAAGGAGGCAGGCTTCGATTTCCTGCGCATGCCGGTCGATCCGTCGCCTTTCCTGTCCGGCCAGACCGTGGCCTTGCGCGACGACCTCTATGCCAGCGTGCTGGACTCTGTGCGCATGATCAACCGCGCTGGGCTGAAAGTGATCGTCGACATGCACCTGATCCCGGCCGGCGGCAGCCGCAAGATCGGCATGGCCGAAGTGATGGATGACCCGCGCACCTTCGACGCCTATGTCGACATGGTGCGCGAGATGGCCCGCACGCTGGCCGGCGAAGATCCCGAAAAGGTCGCCTTCGAGCCCATGAACGAGCCGATCGTCGACTGCGACAGCGACGGCACCAGCCTTTGGCCTGAGCGTCAGCAGAAACTGTTCGCGGCGGCGCGCTCCTCGGCGACGAAACTGACCCTGGTGCTGACCGGCGCCTGTTATTCGGCCGCGACGTCACTGGAGAAAATCGATCCGAAGACGATCCCTGACGACAATGTCATCTGGACCTTCCACTCCTACGATCCGTTCCTGCTCACCCATCAGGGCGCGACCTGGGCCGGCGACTTCATCCCCTATGTGACCGGCCTGCCCTTTCCGCTGACCGCGGTGCCACAGGCACAGCTCGAGGTGACGCTCGACACCATCCGCGCCAGGATCAAGGCAGAGGCGCCGTGGACACGGCAGAGCGGCCTGCTTGCCTATCTCGACGAACAGGTAGCCAGCATGGACAGCCCCGACAAGCTGCTCGGCCTCATGGATGCACCATTCAGACAAGTCGAGGTGTGGGCGAAGGCCAACGGCATCAAGCCGCAGAACGTCACGCTGGGCGAGTTCGGCATGATCCGCCAGGAATATGGCAACGCCTATGTGATGCCGGCCGCGTACCGCGCCGCCTATGTCAGCGACATGATCGCACGAGCCGAGGCGCACGGGTTCTCATGGTCGGTGTGGAGCTATGGCGGCGCCTTCGGCATCGTCGATGCCTTCGACGGCGACAGAGCCGAGCCTGAGGTGATGGATGTGATCCGCGCCCTGCATTGACCGCTCAACCAAGGTCGATCGACAGGATTTCAGGGCGCATCCCGAAACGCACCGGCACAATGCTGAAGCCAAGCCCGCCCGAGACGATCAGATTGCAGTCGTTCTCGACGACATGGCCATAGGCATAGCGATTGCCGAACCGCGACGGCACGACCGGCGAGTAGCCGAACAGCCGTACCTGTCCGCCATGGGTGTGGCCCGACAGGGTCAGCGACACCCGCGACGGTACGGTGGGAAAAATATCGGGCTCATGCGCGAGCAGGATGACCGGCGCGGCATCGGTGACCTTGGCCAGCGTGCCGTCAAGATCGTCAAGCCCCTTGAAGCCGGCGCGAGCCCTGATCGGCAGCAGGGCCAGCTGATCGGCGAGCCCGGCGATCCAGACGCCATGCCCGTCGTTCTCCAGGCGCATGACATCGTTCTCCAGGACCGGAATGCCGACTTTCTCCAAGGCTTTACGTGCAATGGTCGGGCCGACGCCGGCGCGCTGCGCGAAGCCATCGCCCCACCAGTCGTGGTTGCCAAGGATCGACAGCACGCCGAGCGGTGCCTTGAGGCCCGACAGCGCGGATGCCCATTGCGACGGCGCCACCGGCCCGGTCACCAGGGGCATGCCAGCGATGTAGTCGCCAAGCAGGACGATCACGTCCGCTTGCTGCGCATTCGCGTCTTCGACAAGCGAAGCGATCCGCTCCGGTGTCATCCACGGCCGGCAGGCATGGATGTCGGCAAGTGCGACGATGCGCAGTTTCAATCCCGCCGGCCAATGCGGCGGCGTCAAACGCATAACGCTTCACATGCGTCAGCAGCATCGGTTCGATGCCGGCCGCATAGGCGCTGAGCGCGGCGACCGACAGAAACGACCCGCCGACGAAGCGCAGGAACCCGCGTCTGGTTATCATACTCGGCTCCGGACAAGATCGCGGCGACAGTCGCCAAGGCCGCGTTAAAGTCCATGATTGCGCCGGCAAACCGGCGAAGCTGAGGAGATTTTGCGCAAGGACGGTCACGGATCCTTGATCGCCGATCCCAGTCCAATCGTCCGGACCGCTACTCTTCTTGGAACAGGTTGATCTGCTGCTGCGCCAGATCCTTCGGCGCATCGAGGCCGAGGTGCCGCCAGGCATTGGCCGTCAGCATCCGGCCGCGCGGCGTGCGTTGGATGAAGCCCTGCTGGATCAGATAGGGTTCGATGATGTCCTCGATGGCGTCGCGCGGCTCGGACAGGCCGGCTGCGATCGTCTCGATGCCGACCGGGCCACCGCCGAAATTGCGGGCGATCATCGACAGATACCGGCGGTCGAGGGCGTCGAGGCCGAGCGCGTCGACCTCCAGCCGGGTGAGCGCCTCGTCGGCAATCTGGCGATCGACATGGCCATCGCCAGCGACCGAGGCGAAATCGCGCACCCGGCGCAACAGCCTTCCGGCAATGCGGGGCGTGCCCCGCGCGCGCCGCGCGATCTCCAGCGCGCCATCGTCGCCAAGCGGCATTTGCAGGATGCGCGCACCGCGCCGCACGATCTGCTCCAGTTCCTCGACCGAATAGAAATTCAGCCGCACCGGAATGCCGAAACGGTCGCGCAGCGGGTTGGTCAGCAGGCCAAGCCGCGTGGTGGCGGCGACCAGCGTAAAGCGAGCAAGGTCGATCTTGACCGAGCGCGCCGCCGGGCCCTCGCCGATGATCAGGTCGAGCTGGAAATCCTCCATTGCCGGATAGAGGATTTCCTCCACCGCCGGGCTCAGCCGGTGGATCTCGTCAATGAACAGCACGTCGCCTTCTTCGAGATTGGTGAGCAGGGCGGCGAGATCGCCGGCCTTGGCGATGACCGGCCCGGAGGTCGAGCGGAAATTGACGCCGAGTTCGCGCGCCATGATCTGCGCCAGCGTCGTCTTGCCGAGACCCGGCGGCCCGACGAACAGCACATGGTCGAGTGCCTCGTTGCGGCCCTTGGCGGCCTCGATGAACACTTTGAGATTGGCCCGCACCGCTGCCTGGCCAACGAAATCGTCAAGCGTCTGCGGCCGCAAGGTCTGCTCGGCATCCTCGCCGCGTTTTTCGGGCGTAATGAGGCGGGGTGACAGGCTCATGGCACCTTCCTTGCACGCGGCAAGGACCTGAACAAGCGACGCCTCACCGCGCCAGTTCCTTCAGGCCGAAACGGATCAGCTTCGGTGCATCGGCATCCTCGCCCGCTGTCTTGAGCGCCGCCGCCACCGCATTGGCGGCTGTGTCGCGCGAATAGCCGAGATTGACCAGCGCCGAGACGGCGTCGGTGATCGGCGCCGGAGCAACGCCTTCGCCGAGTTCCTGCTTCAAGCCGATGGTGCCCGAGGCGGTGCCCGCATAGGCCGGCGCCTTGTTCTTCAACTCGGTGACGATGCGCTCGGCCACCTTCTTGCCGACGCCAGGCGCACGAGAGACCATGGCGATGTCGCGCAGCGCAATGGCGTTGGCGAGATCGGCCGGCGCCAATGTCGACAGGATGGCCAGCGCCACCTTGGCGCCGACGCCTGGCACATTGTTCATCAGCAGCCGGAACCATTCGCGCTCCAGCTGCGACCGGAAGCCGTAGAGCCGCAGCATGTCCTCGCGCACGTAGGTCTCGATGAACAGCACCACCGCTTCGCCCGGCGCCGGCAGCGCGGCCAGCGTGCGCGCCGAGCAATAGGCGACATAGCCGACACCATGGATATCGACGAGGCAATGGTCCTCGTCGATCTCGTCGAGCGTGCCCTTGAGTTTGCCGATCATGCCAGATCTTTCATGGAAGATGGGCCTTCATGGGTGCGTTTCAGGAGAGATGATGTCGAGATCCGGGAAGTAACTGCGGTAGCGGGCAGCGTCGCGGGTCAGCAGACGATGTCCGGCAACGGTCGCATGGGCTCCGATGAAAAAGTCTGGCAACGTCCGCTCGCGAACCCCGCCAGCACGGCGATAGCGGGAATGCGTAACGCCTGCAAGGAATGCCGCGTCCCAAGGCAGAAACTCAAGATCCATCTCGAGCATGTCGACTGCTTTTCGAAGCGCCGTCTCTGTCGCTATCAGCGGCGCGAGCTCGGACCAGATGATCGTATTGATCAGCAAGGCTCCATCGCGGCGACAGGAAACAATCGCCGATGCCGACCATTTTGTCAGCGGTCCGGCCGGTCCCCAGACGTCGATCAGGACATTTGTGTCAATCAACGTCGAGATCTTCACGCGGCCCCCTCAACCACTCCATGTATTCGTCGGTCGTCATGCCTCCCAGATCCAGAGTCCCCTCCATCCGGTCAAGCACATCACTGAACCTGCGGGATGCCTCTTCCTCGGACAGGTTTTCGTTGACGGCGACAAGACGAGCGCCCTCGTCGGTGGCCACGAACTCCACCTCGGAGCCCGGGCCGATTCCCAGATGGTCTCTTATCTGTTTGGGGATTGTGACTTGCCCCTTGGTGGTCACGCGCATGGTAATACCTCAGAAGTATTACTTATCGCAGGCACGGGAACAAGTCAAGAACATTGCTACCCGGCGAGTGCCATCCGATAGGCGACGCTTTGCCGGTGATGCGCATGGCAGATGGCGATGGCGAGAGCGTCGGCGGCATGCTCGGTGTCGAAAGTGGCCTTCGGCAACAGCACCTTCACCATCATGTGGATCTGTTTCTTGTCGCCATGGCCGACGCCGATCACCGCCTTCTTGACGGCGTTGGGCGCATATTCGGCAACGACGAGCCCCGCGCGCGCCGGCACCAGCATGGCGATGCCGCGCGCCTGGCCGAGCTTCAGCGTCGCCACCGCGTCCTTGTTGACGAAGGTCTGTTCGACCGCGGCCTCGTGCGGCATGGCGGTGTGCAGGATTTCGGCGAGCCCGTCATGCAATTGGCAGAGCCGCGTCGCCAGTGCCGCCTTGTCGTCGGAACGCACGGTGCCTGAGGCAACGAAGCGCAATGAATTGCCAAGGCTCTCGACGATGCCCCAGCCGGTGCGCCTGAGCCCCGGATCGATACCGATGATGCGAATCGCTTCCCCCATCCCGCCAGTCTACCTCCGACGGACAGCGATGCCAGCGAAATGTGAACAAACCGGAAACGAATGGCCGCCCAGGTTTAGCCGCGAGCGAAAGCCGTGTTCAGCAGGCTGATCTGGTCGGAAACCGGATTGGGGCGGCGGGCCGCCGGTTGCATGTCGACCACGGCGTCGGAGCCGTAGATCTCCTCGTCCATGCGGCGCACCAGCGCCTGCAGGCGCAGCGAGCGGGTGACGAGGTCGAGGAAATCCTCGGGCAGTTCGGCCCAGCCCGCGGCTTCGTCATGGGCGGAAGCGGTGTCAAGGCGCACCTTGGACTTCTCCGACGCAACCTGGTCGCGGGTCATCTCACCGGAATTCGCGGCGCGCTGCAAAAGCAGCCACGAGGCAACCTGCATCAGCCTTGTGGTCAGCCGCATCGATTCGGCCGCATAGAGCGTGGCCCCCAGCCTGGACAATTTCTTTGCCTCGGCCCGGCCCTTGCCGTCGAGATACTCCGCCGCCTGTTCGACCAGGCCCATACCTTCCTGGTAAAGCGGCTTGAAGGATTGCGTGAAAACCCGGCGCTCCGCCAGCTTGACGGTTTTCGCACTGCCCGTCGAAGGCTCGTTCATTGCTACGCCCCTGCACCTACAGCCGGCTGATTCGGCTCACTGCCGATACACCCGGCAGCCTATATGACTGAAGCTTCAAAATGCGCTTCGTCACCCGCGATGGCAAGCACATGTTTAACAGAAGGTTAACGGCGAGCCGACATCGGACGCCCCCGGAATCCAGACAAAAAAAGAGCCGCGGATAAGGCGGCTCTCAGGAGTTTAACAGGGAGGCGTCAAACAAAGTGGCTCCAACCACTCGGTAAGAATCCAGATCACTGGATGGACATAGTAAACACCTGTAAAGCTTAATGAAGCCTTAACGGCGCGCGTGTTTTTTGATCCAACGCCGCTGTCCTGTGCCGTAACAGCACAGCCCGAACCTCACCTCCAGAGTCCGTTTCGAAATTCGCTCTGGCGAGTCACATGGCGGTGGTTTCGAGAACCGGAGCGGAGCGGACATTTGGTCCGTGAGCACCGGAGGCGCAGAAAACCCCATCAGATGGCCGCCAGAGTAGAGTTTCCGGACAGGCTCTCGGCTCAGGCTTTCTTCCAGACGGCCGGCAAGGCGATGAAGGCAAACAGCAGCATGGCCGCGTAGAAGCCCATCGAAGAAATCCCGACCAGCGGTTCGATCGCGGCATTGCCGGCAAGCAGGAAATAGAGACCGATCAACAGGCCGATGCCGCTGATTGCCGTCAGCCAGAAATGGATGGTGGCGAGCATCTTTTGTCCGACTGCCGGAAATAGATGGTAGAAGAAGGCGAAGACCGCCGACATCAGCCATCCGGCCACCATCGTGTGGGCGTGGGTCGGCATCTGGCTATGGTCCTGGCTGATCGCCATGTGCAGGCCGAGCGCCATTCCGCACAGCGAATAGATGATGGCCAGCGTGAAGAAATTCCGTGCTACCCCTTGCATAATGTCCCCTCCCTCTTCCCGTGTGCGGGAATGGGTTGTTGTCAGGCGAATCTTGTCGCCACCGGGCTCCCGGCATTGGCGCACTAGCATCGGCACTGTTTCCAGACGATGTCGCGCCAACCCCTCCCGACACTTCTCCCAATAGCAGAAAACCAGGAAGCGCATTCGCCATCTCAGTGGCTTCGTGTGCTGGCTGCAAACTGAAACAGAACCGGCTTTTCGCGACATCGTTCCGAAACGGGCGCGGCGCTAAACGCTCGCTCCTCTGACGGCCGGCGCAAATCGCCCCTGCCGCATCCCCTCCAGAACACTCCAGGAGCAACTATGGACTGGTACTCGATCGTAAAATTCCTTCATGTCGTCACGGCCATTCTATGGGTCGGAGGCGGCTTCGTGTTGTTCCTCCTCGGCGTGCTTGCCGAGCGCGCCGGCAACATTGAGGACAAGTTGCAGGCGATGCGCGCCAGCGGACAGTTGGGTGGTCGTTTCTTCGCTCCGATGTCGATGCTGACCCTGATCTTCGGCCTCATCATGTGCAGTTTCTGGGTTGGCTTTTCGGATCTATGGATCATCATCGGTCTGGTCAGCTACGCCACGACCTTTTCGATCGGCATGTTCATCTTCAAGCCAACGGGCGAGCGCATGGGATCGATGATCGCCAAGGATGGTGTCACGCCTGCTGTTCTGGCCATCGGCCAGCGCATGATGAGCGCCGCACGCTTCGACTACGCAGTGATGCTGGTGGTCATCGCCGACATGGTGCTCAAGCCGACTGTGCATGACATCGGTATTCTTGCTGGCATGGTGCTGGTCGTCGTGGTCGGCGCCACACTGGCCCTTGGCGTCGACCGTCGCCTCGTGCCGAGCGCCGCCTGACACCGCCGTGATGATGAGGGCGGCTGCACGACCGCCCCCTACATAAGGCCGGCGATGCCGTCCCACAGCAGCTTCAGCGCCACCACCGCCACGGTTGCGTAGGTGAAGGGATAGAAGGTTTCAGGGCGCATCCGCCGCACCAGCCAGGCGCCGGCGACGGTCGAGAGCGGCGCCAGCGGCATCAGCACCGCCGACGCCGTCAGGTTGGCGGTGTCGAACTGGCCGAGCGCGAAATAGGGAATGAGCTTCAGCGCATTGGTTGCGGCAAAGAAGATCGCCGCGGTGCCCGACAGAATTTTGGGATCGAGCCGGATCGGCAAGGCATAGACCTGGAACGGCGGGCCGCCGACATGGGCGACGAAGCTGGTGAAGCCGGCGACCGTTCCCCAGATGGCGGCAGCCATGCGATTCGGCGCGACCGCGTGGTCGGCGCCATGGCGAAACTGCAGATAGAGCCAGCGCAGGACGAAGATGATGGCGACGGCGCCGACGATCAGCCGTACCGCCTCCTCGGTGACCAATGCTGCCGTCAGCCAGCCGAGACCGATGCCGACGACCGCGCCCGGCATCATGTCGACCAGCATCTTGCGGTCGTAGACACCCCACCATGTCCACACCGACACGATGTCCATCAGGCACAGGATCGGCAGGAGGATCGCCGCCGCCTGCACCGGCGGCATGGTCAGCGCCATCAAGGGCACGCCGACGAAACCAACGGCGCCGCCGAAGCCGCCCTTGGACAGGCCGACCAGAATGACCGCTGGAATGGCGGCCGCGTAGAACCACGGATCGAGAAGTAGGCCTGACATGGGGAGGGGCTGGGCTGGAGGGAAGCGTATCGACGCCTGAATAGCCCAGATTCCCCAGCGGAGCGACAGCAAATATACCCCACCGGCCGCCGGCGTTTCACCCGGCGTGATCAGGAAGCCTGCAAGATCTTTGCCCTGTCACGCGGGGCGGTTGCGTCGAGCGGTGGCGGCCGCCGCCGGATCGGCTGCGCTTTGATGATGGCGGTGCTCGTCTCGGCCTTGTCGGCGATGCGGTCGAGAATGCCGTCGAGATCGCCGATCGAGCGTACGAACAGCCGGGCGACGAAGCAGTCATCGCCCGTCACTTTGTCGCATTCGCCAAATTCGGGGATCTCCTCGATCAGCTTCTGGACGATGTGCAGCTTGCCCGGCAAAGGCCGGATGCGCACGATAGCCTGCAACGTATAGCCGAGCGCCACCGGATCGATCTCGACGGTGAACGCCCGGATGACGCCGCGTTCCTCGAGCCGTCGAAGCCGTTCCGAGACGCTCGGCGATGACAGCCCGACCTGGGCAGCTAGGTCCTTCAGCGAGGTCCGCGCGTCCTTGATCAGAATTTCGAGGAGGCGCCGGTCGAGGTCGTCAAGCATTTTACATTTCCTGAAAATTTCGAGGCGAAGCCTAATATAATTAGGTAATTTTCCTATACTACCTTTCTCATCAGATGGAAAGCTTCGTTGCCGCATGAGATTATACCGGCTCAACGGGTTCGGAGGTTTGTCGTGAACGATACAGTGCGCGGTACGGTCGAAATGTCCGCCGCAATGGCGATCCTGGGGACGATCGGATGGTTCGTCGTCATGTCCGGCCAGCCGATCATGGACGTGGTGTTCTGGCGTTGCGCGTTCGGCGCGCTGACGCTGCTTGTCATCTGCGCCGGGCTGGGGTTGCTGCGCAACAGCTTGTCGCTGCGCATCATCGGCTTCGCCGCGCTCGGCGGCGTCGCCATCGTCGTCAACTGGCTGCTGCTGTTCAGCGCGTTCTCGCGAGCGTCGATCTCGATCGCCACCGCCGTCTACAACACGCAGCCCTTCATGCTGGTCGGCTTCGGCGCGCTGTTCTTCGCCGAGCGGCTGACCCTGACCAAGCTGACCTGGCTGGCCATCGCCTTCGCCGGCATGGTGCTGATCGTGCAGGCCGCCCCCGATGCCGGCGATGTCGGCACCGATTACTTTACCGGCATCGTCATGGCGTTGGGCGCGGCTTTCTTCTGGGCCGTCGCCGCCATCGTCACCAAGAAGCTCAAGGGCACGCCGCCGCACCTGATCGCGCTGATCCAGGTCTGCGTTGGCGTCGTCATGCTGGCGCCCTTCGCCAACCTTTCCCAGCTTCCCACCGATGCGTGGAGTTGGGCCATGCTGGCGACGCTCGGCATCGTCCACACGGGCCTGATGTACATCCTGATGTACGGCGCTATCCAGAAGCTGCCGACGCATCTGCAGGGGTCGCTGTCCTTCATCTACCCGGTGGTGGCGATCCTGGTCGATGTCGTGGCCTTCGGCCATCGGCTGCATCTGAGCCAGATTGTCGGCGCCACCGCCATCCTGATCGCCGCCGCCGGCATGAATCTCGGCTGGACGCTGTGGAAGTCGAAGGCGCCCGTCGCGAGCCCGCACCCGATCAAGTGACACAGGCCCGCCGGCGGCCCGGCGGGTCACAATCGCGATCCCGGCTGCCCGCCTGTTCAAAGCGGGCACTTTGCTCTATGCCGCAATGCAACCATCTTCGCCCGGCATAGGCGAAACGCGGGATCGAAGAACCATGAATGACGCAACGCCCCCCAACCGCTGTCGCATCGTGCTGATCGCGCCGCCCGGCGTGCCGGCGGCCCGTATCGCCGCGGCATTCGAAGGCGGCGATGTCGCCTCGCTGATCCTGCCAGAGAACGGCATGGACGAGGCCTCCTTCCAGGCTTTCGCCGAACAGATCGTGCCGGCCGCGCAGGCCGCGGGCGTCGCTGTCGTCATCGCCGGCGACACCCGCATAGCCGGCCGCGTCCAGGCCGACGGTATCCATGTCGAGGTCTCCAAGGCCGAACTCGCCGAGACGATCGAACATTTCCAGGCAAAGATGATGGTCGGCGCCGGCGGCGCCAAGACACGCGACGACGCGCTCGAGCTTGGCGAGACACGGCCCGACTACATCTTCTTCGGCCGCTTCGGCTACGACAACAAGCCCGAACCGCACCCGCGCAACCTGTCGCTCGGCAAATGGTGGGCCGACATGATCCAGATACCTTGCATCGTCATGGCCGGATCCGACATCGCCTCGGTGGAAGCGGTGGGCGCCACCGGCGCCGAATTCGTGGCACTGTCGAGCGCCGTGTTCGCGGACGCCGCCGACCCCAAGGCAGCGGTCGCCAGCGCCAACGCGCTGCTCGACGAGACCGCGCCGCGTTTCGAGGACTGACGTGCCTTCGGCGACGCTTCCCCTCCAGGCTTTACTTGCGGTGCTCATGGTCCAGGCAGCGGCCGCGGAGAACATCCCGCTACCGCAACCCAAACCGGAAGCCGGCGTGCATACGGACAAGCCGATCGACAAGCCGCTGCCGCAACCCGCCACCACGGCTGAGCCGGCGCCGCTGCCATCGGCCGATGCCATCAACCCCGATCGCTTCGGCGCAAAGCCTGCCGACGCCGCCTATGGCGCTTTCCAGCGTGGTCTCTACAAGACGGCCTACAATCTCGCGTTGATCCGCGCGCAAGACGGCGACCCGGCGGCGCAGACGCTGGTCGCCGAGATCCTGTCGCGCGGGCTGGGAGTACCGCTCAATGCCGCGGAAGCGGCGAAATGGTACGCGCTTGCCGCCGAGCAGGGCGTGCCGGAATCGCAGTTCCAGTACGCGCTGATGCTGCTCGATGGCCGCTACGTCAAGAAGGACGAGAAAGGGGCCTATGCGCTGATGCAGGCAGCCGCCGAAGCCGGCAACCAGCTGGCGCAGTTCAATTTCGCGCAGATGCTGGTCCAGCAGGACCCCGGCGACGCCGGCCTCGCCAGAGCGGTCTCCTACTACGAGCGTGCCGCCGCCACCGGCCTCGCCGACGCGCAATATGCAATGTCGCAGATCTATGCCAATGGCGTCGCCGGCAAGCCGCGCGACGACGCGCAGGCAAGGCGCCTGCTGGCGCAGGCTGCACGCCAGAATTACGACACCGCGCAGATCGATCTCGCAGCCTGGATGATCGAGGGACGCGGTGGCGGCCGTGACCTGAAATCCGCCTTCGGCTGGATGAAGCAAGCGGCGGAGGGCGGCAATGTCGCCGCGCAGAACCGCCTTGCCAAGCTCTATATGCAAGGCATCGGCACCGATCCGGATCTTGTCCTCGCCGCGGCCTGGTACATCGTCGCCCGCCGCGCCGGTCTCATCGACCCGCAGATGGACGACTTCCTGCAGGGGTTGGACGACGACCAGACCAAGCAGGCGCTGCAGAAGGCGAACCGCCTGCCCTGACCGGGAATCCAGGCCCCGGCCATGCAGATGGAGTGGGTGCGCCTGGGTCACGGGCTCGGCCTGATGCCCATGCGTCTTCTGCGTCACCATCTGCCAAAGGGCGTGATGCTCATCGAGACAGGCGATCTCGACCTGTCCATCCGGGTCGTCGTCATGCGTTCGCCGCACATCCATCGACTGACAAAAGTCGCCGATGCCATCGCTGAATCCGTCGGCGCGGTGATCAACGGGGCGACTGACCCTGCATGCCATTGCACCGACCCGACCCGGGTGTTTCGTCGCTGCCGCTTGGCCCCAGCCTGCCCGCTCCCTTGCCTCTTCTGGCGATTTGTGGTCTTGGGAGCCCGAAATCGCTTTCCCAGCGAACATCTCATTCCCGGATCAGATCACTATGGCCAAGATCAATGGCAACGAAATCCGTCCCGGCTACGTCATCGAGCATGACGGCGGCCTGTGGGTGGCGGTCAGGACCAACACCGTCAAGCCAGGCAAGGGCGGCGCCTACAACCAGGTCGAACTGAAGAACCTCATCAACGGCACCAAGCTCAACGAGCGCTTCCGCTCGGCCGAGACGGTCGAGCAGATCCGGCTCGATCTCAAGGATTTTTCCTTCCTTTACGCGCAGGAAGACGCGCTGGTGTTCATGGACACCCAGAGCTACGAGCAGCTCGAATTGGCGAAGGACTTCGTCGGTGATCGCGCCGCCTTCCTGCAGGACGGCATGATGGTCACGGTCCAGCTTTATGAAGAGCGGCCGATCGGCATTTCTCTGCCCGACTATGTGACGCTGACCATCACCGAGGCCGATCCCGTGGTGAAGGGGCAGACGGCCGCGTCCTCCTACAAGCCGGCAGTACTGGAGAACGGCATCCGTGTGCTGGTACCGCCCTTCATCGGCGCCGGCGAACGCATCATCGTCGACACCAACGAAATCACTTACGTGCGCCGCGCAGACTGATGCATGTCGCCCAAGAGTGGCCCCGGTTTTGGGTCACCGACATGCATCAAGACAGCGCTTGAAGCGCAGCAGCAGGAAGAAGCACGATGGCACGCTCAGCCCTTCTCAACGTTATGGTCCAGGCCGCAATGAAAGCCGGCCGATCGCTGTCGCGCGACTTCGGCGAGGTGCAGAACCTGCAGGTCTCGATGAAAGGCCCTGGCGACTATGTGAGCCAGGCCGACCGCAAGGCCGAGGAGATCGTCTTTGCCGAACTGTCGAAGGCACGGCCGGGCTACGCTTTCCTGATGGAGGAGCGCGGCGTGGTCGAAGGCGACGACAGCCAGCACCGCTGGATCGTCGACCCGCTCGACGGCACCACCAACTTCCTGCACGGCATCCCGCTCTTTGCCGTTTCGATCGCCCTGGAACGCCAGGGACAGATCGTTGCTGGCGTCATCTACAATCCGGCAATGGACGAGCTCTACACCGCCGAACGCGGCGGCGGCGCCTTCATGAACGACCGCCGGCTGCGCGTCGCCGGCCGCATCAAGCTGGTCGACACGGTGATCGGTTGCGGCGTGCCGCATCTCGGCCGCGGCCACCACGGCAATTTCCTCGTCGAACTGCGCAACGTCATGGCGGAGGTCTCCGGCGTGCGCCGCTTGGGGGCCGTCTCGCTCGATCTCGCCTATGTCGCCGCCGGCCGCATGGACGGGTTTTGGGAAACCGGCCTGTCGGCTTGGGACGTCGCCGCCGGCCTGCTGCTGATCCGCGAGGCGGGTGGCTTCGTTTCGGATATGGACGGTGGTCAGGACATGCTCGACAACGGCTCGGTGGTCGCCGGCAACGAGGTCATCCAGCGCGCTTTGCTGAAGGCCGTGAAGAAGCCGCTCTCGGCACGCTGACTGACACGCCGCGCTGATGCGCCGCAGTCGCAAAACCGCAATGGAAGCTTGAAATACTGCCCGGCAAGCGCCCAGATCATAGTGCGCGGCGCAGGAACCCGGCAGTGAACGACATCAAGCCCCACCACGACATCCCGTTCATCGGACGCTGGCACTATTCGCGCGCCGAGATGATCGCCGACGGCATCGTCCATGCGGTCGGCATCGTGCTGGCGATCTCGGCGGGTTCGGCGCTGCTGGCGCTGGCGGCGTTTCGCGTCGGGCCGGGCGAATACATCGCCGCTGCCTTCTATGTGGTTTCGCTGCTCACCGTGCTGTCTGTGTCGCTGACCTACAATCTGTGGCCGGTGTCGTCGCCGGCGAAATGGATCTTGCGGCGCTTCGATCACGCCGCAATCTATCTCCTGATCGCCGCGACCTACACGCCTTTCCTGGCTCAGCTCGAAGGCTCGCCGCTGGCGCGCTGGATGATCGTCCTCGTCTGGGCCGCTGCAGCGCTGGGCATCGCCATCAAGGTGTTTTTTCCCGGCCGTTTCGACCGGCTGGCGATCGTCTTCTATCTCGCCATCGGCTGGAGCGGCATCGTCCTGGTAAAGCCGCTTGTCCAGACCCTGCCGACGACGTCGATCGCGCTGATCGTTGCCGGCGGCATCGTCTATTCCTGCGGCGTCATCTTCTTTGCCTGGAAGGGATTGCGCTTCCACAATGCGCTGTGGCACGGCTTCGTCGTCACCGGCGCCGGCCTGCATCTGGCCGCCATGGTCGACTGTCTGGTCATCAATCGCCTCTGACACAGGCTTATAGACGCGGCAATATTGCCAAGCGCCATTCAATTTGGTCACAATTCCGTTTAGAGTCGCGGTCTACGTGATCGGCGGCGGCATCGGAAACGGGGCACGGATGGCTTTTCTCAGATCCTTCGGCATGGGCAGACGCTCTGATGTCCTGATCTACGATCCGCATAAACTGTCGAGCCCGCAGGTCTTTCTGCTGACCATGATGATCTTCCTGGTCATCGTCGCCTTCATCGCCGCCATCCTGACCCGCCAGATCTCGACCGCCTTTGGCAGCAATCCCGGCCTCAACGGCCTGATCGTCGGTGTGCTGGTGGTCGGCATCCTCTTGGCCTTCGCCCAGGTCGGACGGCTGTTTCGTGAAGTGCGCTGGGTGAATTCGTTCCGTGCCGGCTCGGAAACCACCGAACCGGTTCTGCTGGCGCCGATGAAGGCGATGATCGGCCGCTCCTCGGCGACGGCCTTCTCGACCAGTTCAATGCGCACCATGCTCGATTCCATTGCCACGCGGCTCGACGAAAGCCGTGACACCTCGCGCTATCTCGTCGGCCTGCTGGTGTTCCTCGGCCTGCTCGGCACCTTCTGGGGTCTGTTGAACACCATCGCCTCGATCCGCGAGACCATTGAATCGCTCGATCCGGGTACCGGCGATGCCGCCGCGGTGCTCGATTCGCTGAAGCAAGGCCTTTCGGCGCCGCTGGCCGGCATGGGCACGGCCTTCTCGTCCTCCCTGTTCGGCCTGTCCGGCTCGCTGGTGCTCGGCTTCCTCGACCTGCAGGCCGGCCGCGCCCAGACGCGCTTCTACACCGAACTGGAAAACTGGCTGTCCTCGGTCACCGATCTGTCGTCCGACATCGTCGTCTCCGACCAGGCCAAGACCGAATCCTCGGACGAGATCCGGGTCTTGTCGGAAAGGCTGCGAAGCATGCAGGAGAATGGCGGCGGCTCCAATCCGCGCGTCGCCACCGCCATGGCCAATCTCGCCGACGGCATTTCCGGCCTGGTCAAGAACATGCGCTCGGAGCAGCAGATCATGCGCGACTGGGTCGAGGCCCAGTCCGACGAGCAGAAGGCGATGCGCAACACGCTGGAAAAGATTGCCGACGCCCTGAAGAAGCCCGGGGTGCATTGACGTGGCGCTGGCGCGTGGACGGCGCACCGATCGCCGTATCGATTACTGGCCGGGCTTCGTCGACGCGCTGTCGACGCTGCTTCTGGCGATCATGTTCCTGCTCACCGTCTTCGTGCTGGCGCAGTTCCTGCTGGGCCGCGAAATCTCCGGCAAGGATACGGCGCTCTCGCGACTCAATTCGCAGATCAACGAGCTGACCCAGCTTCTGGCGCTGGAGCGCTCGACGGCGCAGGACAAGGAAGATTCGCTCGCCAATCTGCAGGCATCGCTGTCGGCGGCGGAAGCGGAAAAGAGCCGGCTCGAACAATTGCTGGCGCAAGGTGCCGGCGCCGGAGACGCCGCCAACCAGCGTGCCGTAGCACTTTCGGGCGAACTCGACAGCCAGCGCCAGATCAGTCAGCAGGCGCTGAGCCAGGTCGAGATTCTCAACCAGCAGATTGCAGCACTTCGCAAGCAGATCGGTGCGCTCGAGGATGCGCTCAACGTCTCCGAAACCCGCGACCGCGATTCCAACACCAAGATCGCCGATCTCGGCCGCCGCCTGAACGTCGCACTGGCGCAGCGCGTGCAGGAATTGAACCGCTACCGCTCCGACTTCTTCGGCCGCTTGCGCGAGATCCTCGCCGACCGCGAGAACATCCGCATCGTCGGCGACCGCTTCGTCTTCCAGTCCGAAGTGCTGTTCCCGACCGGCTCCGAAGTGATCAACGATGCCGGCAAGGTGGAGATGAAGAAACTTGCCGACGCCATCATCGAATTGCAGAAGGAAATCCCGCCCGAGATCAACTGGGTGCTGCGCGTCGACGGCCATACCGACAACAAGCCGCTCTCCGGCACCGGCCGCTACCGCGACAACTGGGAGCTGTCGACGGCGCGTTCGACCTCGGTGGTGAAGTTCCTGATCGAGAACGGCGTGCCGGCCAACCGCCTGGTCGCCGCCGGCTTCGGCGAGTTCCAGCCGCTCGACCCCGCCGACACCGAAGAGGCGCGCAACAAGAACCGGCGTATTGAACTGAAGCTCACCGAACGTTGATCCATCATCACGCGGCATCACGCGAATTTGTTCGCCGGCTCAACTCTAGGGCGTAGAGCGAGGCCGGCAAGGCCTGAAAAGATTATCTTTTTTTAATTACACATCGTCGTATTGCGGTCCTAGCTTCCCCGCCTGGGCCGAGAACCGCCGGCGATGAACCCCATCGCGACGCGACGGAACCGGACGGCCCGCAGCCGGAGGGCAGGCGAGACAATCGCCGCCTTCCTCTTCAGGAGGAGAACGCGACGATGCGCTCTTTTATTCCCAGCACCTCGCTTAGAACTGCAACACTCACGGCGGTCCTCATCGCCGTTCCGCTTGCCGGCGCCTATGCCGCGGGCCATCACAGAGGCGCTCTGGACGCCGGCGATCCGACCGACTTTACGGGGCCGCGCGTCGAAGGCCTCATCCAACAGGTTCAAGGCGTCCGCCAGGGCATAGTCGATGCAAGGCAGGCCAACAACATCACGCCCGCCGTCGCCGAACGCCTGGAAATGCGGACGGTCCGCATCAGTCAGGCGGCCGAGAAGATAGCGGCATCGGATCACGGCAGGATACCGGCCGCGCAATACCATGAGCTGCTGCGCCGTCTCGACAATGTCGACCAGCGTCTGAGGGTCGGTATTGGCAGCGATTTCCTGATGGGCGATGGCTCCGACGGCGGAAACTATCCGAACGGCTGAAAGCTTGAACGCCAAGCTCTAGCACTTCGATCTCGCGCATGATTCCTTCCGAGATCCTGCGCCAGGAAAGGACCACCTGGCGCCCTCGGGGCCCCCTCTCCCGCGGGCGTCCTTTTTCCCTCAGCCCAGCTTGCTACCAGCTCAGTTTCCTACGAACCAAGCCAGACGGCAATCAGGGCGACGACCGCCGGCACGGTCTGAATGAACAGGATCTTGCGGCCAACCGTTGCCGCGCCATAGAGGCCGGCAATGGCCACGCACAACAGGAAGAAGACCTTGACCTGAAAACCGGCTGTCCCGAGGTAAAGCCCCCAGATCAGGCCGGCGGCGAGGAAGCCATTGTAAAGACCCTGATTGGCAGCGAGCACCTTCGAGGCGCTTGCGAATTCCGGCTTCAGATTGAACGCCTTGTGCCCGCGCGGCGTGTCCCAAAGCACCATTTCGAGATAGACGATGTAGACATGGATCAAGGCCACCAGTCCGACCAGGATGTTGCCGATCATGTTGTTCCCCCTTCATGCGTCGCCGGCAGCATTTCACGCGTGACCTCACCTGTGCAAGATGCACCCGCCGCACAGGGCCGCAGGGTTGCAAACGCTTTTGCGTTGGTATCTTTTCGCGCCGTCCTCAATCACGGAACCCGCCATGTCCTTTCAGAAACTCGATGATCTCGGCCACAAGCTCGAAGCGCTCGAGCATGCGCTGGCCATTCTCGGCGCCGACGAGGCCACCCATATGGCTGTCGGTGGCGGCGAGAAGCGCGCCGAGGCAATGTCGGCGCTGGCCGGCATGTACCACACCAGGGCAACGACGCCGGAAATCGCCGACTGGCTCGCCGCGGCCGAACAGGAAGCGTTGAGTGAGGAGCAACGGGCCGCGGTCGCCGAATTGCGGCGGCAGTACACCAACCTGACCTGCCTGCCGGTCGAGTTCGTCGAACGTCAGACCACCGCGCGCATGCGTTGCGAGCAGCTGTGGCGCGACCTGCGCGCCAAGAACGATTGGGCGGGTTTCCTGCCGGCGCTGGAGGGCGTGGTGGCGCTGGTGCGCGAAGAGGCGGCGCTGCGTGCCGACGTGCTCGGTCTTGCCCCTTATGACGCGCTCATGGAGCAATACGACCCCGGCAACCGCGCCGCCGACATCACGCCTGTCTTCACCGACCTCAAGGCTTTCCTGAAAGGCTTCGTACCGGAGGCGCTGGCGATACAGGAAGCGCGGCTGCGCAAGCGCCCGCTGAAGCCGCTTTCGGGCACCTATGCGATCGACCGGCAACGCGAGCTCGGCCTTGCCATGATGACGGCGGTCGGCTTCGACTTGACGCATGGGTCGCTGTCGGTGTCGCACCATCCCTTCTGCGGCGGCGTGCCGAGCGACGTGCGCATCACCACCCGCTACAAAACCTCGGACTTCCTGTCGGCATTGATGGGCGTGCTGCACGAGACCGGCCATGCGCTGTATGAACAGAACCTGCCGAAGGCATGGGCGCACTGGCCGCTCGGCAAGGCGCGCGGCATGGCCGTGCATGAAAGCCAGAGCCTGTTCGTCGAAAAGCAGCTCGGCCGCAACCCGGCCTTCTGGCACTGGGCGCTGCCGGTGGTCGAAAAGCATCTCGGCGAAGCCTGGTCGCTCGACGACATCCTGCCGCATGTGCATCACGTCGAGCGCGGCCTGATCCGTGTCGATGCCGACGAGGTGACCTACCCGCTGCATGTCATCCTGCGCTACGAGCTGGAGCAGGAGCTCGTCTCGGGCAGGCTGGAGGTGGCAGAACTGCCCGAAGCCTGGGACGCCAAGATGCGCGACTATCTCGGCCTCTCGACCATCGACAATCCGGCCGACGGGCCGATGCAGGACGTGCACTGGCCGGGTGCCGCCTTCGGCTATTTCCCCTCCTACACGCTGGGCGCGATGATGGCGGCGCAGCAATGGGCGGCGCTGACACGCGAGCATCCTGCTGCCGATGACGATCTCGCCAAAGGCAATTTCGCGTCAATCAACGCCTGGCGTCGCGAAAAAATCTGGTCGCAGGGGTCTCGCTGGTCGACACCGGACCTGCTCGAACGCGCCACCGGCGAAAAGCTCGACGCCAGCTATTTCGTCAACCATCTGAAGCAGCGATACGGAGCCGCGTAAGGGCTGTCGGCACATCCGGGGGCAGATGTTTGCGACTACTCCGCCGCGCCCCTGAAGGCGCTGGCGCCGGTTTCGAACTGCAGCTTGGCCAGCCGCGCGTAGATGCCGCCCTTGGCGACGAGGCTCTGATGCGTGCCTTCCTCGACGATGCGGCCGCCATCCATGACCAGGATCCTGTCGGCCTTCAGCACCGTCGCCAGCCGGTGGGCGATGACGATGGTGGTGCGGCCCTGCATCAGCCGTTCCAGCGCCATCTGCACCAGCGTCTCGCTTTCGGCGTCGAGCGCCGAGGTCGCCTCGTCGAGCAGCAGGATCGGCGCGTCGCGCAGGATGGCGCGAGCGATCGCAACCCGTTGGCGCTGGCCGCCGGACAGCGTCACCCCACGCTCGCCGACCTGGCTGTCATAGCCTTTCTCGAGCTTGAGGATGAATTCGTCGGCGAGCGCATCCTTCGCCGCCGTCTCGATCTGGGCCTCGCTGGCGCCCGGCCGGCCAAAGCCGATATTGTCGCGCGCGCTTGCCGCGAAAATGGTGACGTCCTGCGGCACGATGGCGATGCGCTCGCGGACCGAGACCGGATCGGCTTCGCGCACATCGACGCCATCGATCAGGATCTTGCCGGTTTCAGGATCGTAGAAGCGCAGGATCAGCGAAAAGACCGTGCTCTTGCCGGCCCCTGATGGGCCGACGATCGCCACCGTCTCGCCGGGCATGACCTGAAAGCTCAAGCCGTGCACGGCAGCGCGGTCGGGCCTTGCCGGATAGGAGAAGGAGACGTCATCGAAGGCGATCGCGCCCTTGGCGACTGCAGGCAGCGGCTTCGGATCGGCCGGCGCCTGGATTGCCGGCTTCTCGGCCAGGATCTCGGTCAGCCGTTCGGCAGCACCCGCCGCTTGCGCAAGCTCGCCCCAGACCTCCGACAGCGCGCCGAGCGCACCGGCGGCAAACACCGAATAGAGCAGGAACTGGCCGAGCGTGCCTGGCGACAGATTGCCGTCGAGCACGTCGCGCGAGCCGAACCACAGCACCGCCACGACGGACGAGAAGATCGTGAAAATGGCAAAGAAGGTGAGGAAGGAGCGCGCGAAGATCGAGGAGCGCGCCGCCTCGAAAGCGGCTTCCACCGCACCGGAGAAATGCCCGGTGACGAGCTTTTCATTGGTGAAGGCCTGCAAGGTGCGCACCGCGCCGATCTGCTCGCTGGCATAGGCGGTGGCATCGGCAAGCGTATCCTGCGCCTGCCGCGACTTGCGCCGCACCGAGCGGCCGAAGGCGACCAGCGGCAGCACGATGACCGGAATGGCGGCAATAACCAAACCGGACAGTTTCGGGCTGGTGACGACCATCATCCCCAACGCGCCAAGGCCGAGAATGACGTTGCGCAGCGCCACCGAGGCCGTCGCCCCGACCGCCGACTTGACCTGCGTGGTGTCTGCGGCGAGCCGCGACACGATCTCGCCCGACTGGGCGGTGTCGAAAAAGGACGGCGACAGCGTCGTCACATGGGTAAAGACATCGCGCCTGATATCGGCGACGACGCGCTCGCCGAGCGTGATGACGAAATAGTAGCGGCTGGCCGAAGCGGCCGCCAGCACGGCGGCCATCGCCACCAGGGCTGCGAAATATTCGGCGATGAAGATGGTGTTGGCCGACGAGAACCCATGATCGATCATCCGCCGCACGGCCAGCGGCAGCGCCAGCGTCGTTGCCGCGGCGATGACCAGCGAAATGAGCGCGCCGACGACCAGCGTGCGATAATGCGTGATGTACGGGAACAGGCGCCTGAGCGGCTTGAGCGAGCGCCGGCGCTCGTCTGCGCTGCTGGTTTGCGCCATTCCTGCGTTTCCTCTAGCCGCCTCTGGCTATGCGCCTCAATATATGCGCTTGCCGCGGCCTTGTGATTCAATTCCGGCTGATGTATAGGCTCGCCGACCGTTTTAGAAGCCGTGGCTCTTCAATAGCTGCGGCTTCGAGTTTTAAAAAGGGGCGCATCGACGCAGGCTTATGCCCGTCGGCAGCGCCGGCAAGCCAGGAACCGAACCATGAAGACCGACATCCATCCCGATTACCACACCATCAAGGTCGTCATGACCGACGGCACCGAATACATGACCCGTTCGACCTGGGGCAAGGAAGGCGATACGATGAACCTCGATATCGACCCGACCACCCACCCGGCCTGGACCGGCGGCCAGCAGACCCTGCTCGACCGCGGCGGCCGTCTGTCGAAGTTCAAGAAGCGTTTCGAAGGTTTCGGCCTCTAAGCCCGACGACCTTTTTCGCAGATCGGAAAAACCCGCCCTTGTGGCGGGTTTTTTGTTCCTCACCTTCCATCGCGTCCTACTCCGCCAACAGTTCCCGCAGCGCCATCCGCTTGTAAGCCGAGACCAGTCTGTCGCCCTCTTGGCTCTCGACCGATATCGCCAGCCGGACGGCGGCCTCGCCCATCTGCCAGACCAGGAACGCCGTGGTTTCCAGCGCCGTCGGATCGGCTGCCGGCCGCAGCCGCTTCAGCACCGCGGTGAGGAATTCGGCGTTGGCCCGGCTGTCGGCGAGTTCGAGCTGGCGAAGCGCCTTGTCGGCCTGCGTGCCTGACCAGATGTCGCGCATCACCGGCTCGGCCAGGAACAGCCCGTAGTAGATATCGACCAGCTCCGAAAACGCTTGGCTCAGGCTTTCGGCGTCGCCGACATCGGCGAGTGCCGCCGAGATGCACGCCTGGCTTTCGGCGGTGTAGCGCTCGGCCAGCGCCCAGACGATCGCCCGCTTGTCCGGAAAGAACTGGTAGAGCGAGCCGATCGACACCCCTGCCCGTTCCGCCACTTCGCCCATGCGCATGGCGTCGCTGCCTTGCTCGGCAATCAGCGCCGAGGCAGCGGCGAGCATGCGTTCGACCCGCTCGCGGCTGCGCTGCTGGCTTGGCGCCCGGCGCGGCGAAGCAATCTGCTCCTGTGGCGAAACCGGCGCGGTGTCTTCCATGTCTGTCTCCAGTGCCAACAAAATCGCTTGACTCGCAAAATACGAGGGTTTATCACGTTTTGCAAATGTGAGGATTACTCATGTTTTGAAACAGAGGAAAACAGCCATGAACAACACGACACCAAACCCCATCCTGATCCTCGGCGGCACCGGCAAGACCGGCCGCCGCCTTGCCGAGCGGTTGACGGCGCAAGGCCTGCCGGTGCGCATCGGCTCGCGCTCGGGCACCCCGCGCTTCGACTGGGAAGTCCCCGCGACCTGGGGCCCGGCAATGCAAGGCGTCAGCGCCGTATACATCAGCTACTATCCCGATCTGGCCGTGCCGGGTGCCGCCGAGGTGATCGGCGCCTTCGCCAGGCTTGCCGTACAAAACGGCATCACCCGGCTGGTGCTGCTGTCCGGGCGTGGCGAGATGGAAGCCCAGCGTTCCGAAGAGATGCTGAAGGCCTCTGGCGCCGACTGGACGATCCTGCGCTGCGCCTGGTTCTCGCAGAACTTCAGCGAAGGCTTCCTTGTCGAGCCCTTGGCTGAGGGCGAAGTGGCTTTGCCGGTCGGCAATGTCGGCGAGCCGTTTGTCGATGCCGATGACATCGCCGACGTCGCCTTTGCCGTGCTGACTGAGGCAGGGCATGCCGGCCAGCTCTACGAACTGACCGGGCCGCGGCTGCTGAGCTTCGCCGACGCCGTCGCCGAGATCGGAAAGGCCGCCGGGCGCGACATCCGCTTTGTCAGGATTTCGCATGACGAATTCACCGCCGCCGTGACCGCGCACGACCTACCGCCCGAATTCGCCTGGTTGCTCAACGAGCTGTTCACCGAAGTGCTTGACGGCCGCAACGAGACGCTAGCCGACGGCGTCCAGCGCGTGCTTGGCCGCCAGCCAAGAGACTTCTCCACCTACGCAAATGAAACCGCAGCAACCGGCATCTGGAGCAACTGACATGATCAAGCTTCTTCCCACCCTTACCATCATTGCCGCAATCGGCTCGGGCGTCGTCGGCGGCGTGTTTTTCGCCTTTTCCAATTTCGTCATGGCGGCGCTTGCTCGACTGCCCGTCCCCAGCGGCATCGCGGCGATGAATTCGATCAACGTCACAGTGATCACCCCGACCTTCATGACGGCGCTTTTCGGTACCGGCCTGCTCTGTCTGGTGCTTATCGCCGCCGCCATCATGGGCTGGAGCCAGTCCGGCTCGTACTGGTTGCTTGCCGGCGCGGTGATCTACCTGATCGGCAATCCGATCGTGACCATGATCTTCAACGTGCCGCTCAACGATGCGCTCGCCGCCGTCGACCCGGCCAGCAGCAACGGCGCCGCTGTGTGGGCGAACCATCTGAGCCAATGGGTGATGTGGAACCACGTCCGCACCATCACCGCCATCATGGCGATGGCCTGCTTCATTCTCTCATTGCTCTAAGCAACTCCAGGAAAAGTGCGTGGCCGTCCGGATTTGCGTCGAGACAAAGAGAGAAGCGTTCTGCGAAATGCAAAAGATCCTGCTCAGGCGGGGTCTTTTTGCGTATGACCCTTGCGGTCGGAATGGCCGAGATCGCGATCTGGGTCGATGACATCGCGGACCAGTTGCTTGAGCTTGGCCGCTTCCGGAAAGCCGCCGTCGCGCTTGCGGTCCCAGACCAGCGTATCATTGCAGGAAATGGTGAAGATGCCGCCGGTGCCGGGCACCAGCGTCACTTCGCCCAGATCGGTGCCGAAGGTCGACAGCAGCTCCTGCGCCATCCAGCCGGCACGCAGCAGCCACTGGCACTGCGTGCAATAGGTGATGCGGATGGCGGGAAGCTGAGCTTCGCTCATGTCTCTGGCTGAGCTCCGCTCATGCCGCGCTGAGCTTGGCCATGGTCTCGTCGTCGACTTCGAAATTGGCGTAGACGCTTTGAACGTCATCGTCATCCTCGAGCGTGGCGACCAGCTTCACAAGCGACTGTGCCCGATCCTCGTCGACCGGAACGCTGTTCTGCGGCTTCCAGATCGGCTTCACCGATTCAGCTTCACCGAGCGAGGCTTCCAGCGCCTTCGACACTTCGCCGAGATTCTCGAAAGCGCAGTAGATCGTGTGGCCTTCCTCATCGGATTCCACGTCATCGGCGCCGGCTTCAATCGCCGCGTCCATCACCTTGTCGGCGCTGCCGGCCGATGCCGGATAATAGATCTCGCCGGCACGATCCCACATGAACGACACCGAACCGGTTTCGCCCATCGCCCCGCCGGCCTTGGTGAAGGCGGCGCGCACGTTCGAGGCCGAACGGTTGCGGTTGTCGGTCAGTGCTTCGACGATGACCGCGACGCCGCCGGGTCCGTAGCCCTCATAGCGCACGGCTTCGTAGTTCTCGGCATCGCCCATCGAGGCCTTGTTGATGGCGCGCTGGATGTTGTCCTTCGGCATCGACACCGCCTTGGCGTTCTGCACGGCCAGGCGCAGGCGCGGGTTCATCGATGGATCGGGCGTCCCGCTTTTGGCGGCAACGGTGATTTCGCGCGCCAGCTTGGAAAACATTTTCGACCGCACCGCATCCTGGCGGCCCTTGCGGTGCATGATGTTCTTGAACTGTGAATGGCCAGCCATGGCACCCCTGTCGTCTTCTCGGCTAGAGCAACCCGAAGCGAGGCGATCTCACCTCGTCTTCTGCAAAATGCTCGAATTCAAAATTTCAGAGCGTCCCAGGTGCAACTCGTGGAAGCACGGCGTTCTCTGTCGGAATGGCCGGCTTATAGATAAATCGGCTCAATTCGTCCAGCCGCGAGGCCGCTGCAATCGCTCACGCCTTCAGGTCGGACTTCAGCCGGTCGATGATGCCGATCGCATGGGTGGCATACTGGCTGATCCAGCGATCCTACGCGACAGCGACAAATTCCAAGGTCTCGTGACGCGGCTATGCTCTTGCCAACCTCAATGCCCCTCGCCGGACTTCGCTTTTCTCCGTCGCCGCGCCAGCATGTTGAGCCCTTCGACCAAGGCCGAAAAACCCATCGCCGCATAGATGTAACCCTTGGGCACATGGTAACCCATGCCGTCGGCGATCAGCGTCATGCCGATCATCAGCAGGAAGCCCAGCGCCAGCATGACGATGCTCGGGTTCTTGGCGATGAAGTTTGCCAGCGGTCCGGCCGCCAGCATCATCACGCTGACCGCGACGATCACCGCAATGTACATGATGGCGATCTCGTCGGTCATGCCGACGGCGGTGATGATCGAATCGATGGAGAAGACGAGGTCGAGCAGCAGGATCTGGAAGATCGCGCCGGCGAGGCTGATCTGCAGGGTCTCACCCAGCATCGTGTCCCGGTGATCGTCGGGATCGACCGTGTGATGGATTTCCTTGGTCGCCTTCCAGACCAGGAACAGGCCACCGGCAATCAGGATCAGGTCGCGCCAGGAAAACCCGTGACCCAAGGCGGTGAACACCGGCGCCGTCAGCTGGACAATGATCGAAATCGTGGCCAGCAGCACCAGCCGCATGATCAGCGCCGCCGAGATGCCGAGCCGGCGGGCACGCGCCCTTTGCGCTTCCGGCAGCTTGTTGGTCAGGATCGAGATGAAGATCAGATTATCGATGCCGAGCACGATCTCCAGCACCACCAGCGTCAGCAGCGCGACCCAGGCCGTTGGATCGGAGACAAAGTGAAAATGCGGCGCCAGGAATTCGATAAGCTGCATGGAGGTCGTCCCATCTACGATCTAGAGCAGTGTCGCCGGCAATTAGGTACTGCTTGCGTCCATATCAATGTCACGACCAGAAGGACGGCGCGGTTTCCTCCAGCCGCGGCCCGCGACGAAACGGCGCTATCCGCTCGGTCAGCCCGGTGCGGTCGGAAATATCGACGCCGACGCCGCACAATGTCGCCGGTCCGGTCGCTGCCTCGAAGCGCCCTTTCGGCACTTTCGACAGGAACCGGTTGAGCGGTTCCTCCTTGTCCATCCCGAGCGAGGAATCATAGTCGCCGCACATGCCGGCGTCGGAAATATAGCCGGTGCCGCCATTGAGGATCTGATGATCGCCGGTCGGCTGGTGCGTGTGGGTGCCGACGACAAGACTGGCGCGGCCATCGACGAAATGCGCAAAGCACATCTTTTCCGAGGTTGCCTCGGCGTGGAAGTCGATGATGACGGCATCCGCCTGCTCGCCGAGCGGACAGGCGGCCAGCTCCCGTTCGCCGGCCTGGAACGGATCATCGAGTTCGGGATGCATGAACACCCGGCCCATGATGTTGGCGACCAGCACGCGCGCGCCGCTCCTGGCGATGTAGACGCCGGAGCCGCGTCCGGGCGTGCCCTTGGGAAAATTGGAGGGGCGCAGAAAGCGCTCTTCGCGCGGCGCGAAGGCCAGCGCGTCGCGCTGATCCCAGACATGGTTGCCGGTGGTGACAACATCGGCGCCGGCCGCGATCGTCTCGCGAAAGATCTCTTCGGTGATGCCGAAACCGCCGGCGGCGTTCTCGCCATTGACGATGACGAAATCGAGTTTGAAATCGGAGATCAGTCCCGGCAGTTGTTCCCACACTGCCGTGCGTCCCGTTTTTCCAACCATATCGCCGAGGAAGAGAAGTCTCATATGATCCCGCACCGAATGTCAGCGAAGCAAAAGCTGCATGACATCTGTGAAAAGATCATGCGTCCATTGTGCTTATTTACAATTTTGGCGCGAAGCGGCGCAACCCACTCTCCGTGAGTATTTCCGCGATAATGACGTCGTGGTCCTCATCTGGCACCAGCCCCACCTCCTGGCAGTCGAAGGCGATGCCGATCAATCTGGGCGGCAGCCCCTTGTCGACCAGCTTGGCGATGGCGCGGTCGTAGTAGCCGGCACCATAGCCGATGCGATGGCCGCGCGCGTCGAAAGCGGCGAGCGGCACCAGCATCACCGTGGGGTCGAGCACCTCGGCCTCCTCATGCGGGCCGACCGTGCCGAAGCCCATCTCGACCATCGGAGCGCCCCGCACGAGCTCGCGAAAGACTATGGTGGTCTTGTCGAGGATCGCCGGCAGGCAAAGCCTGGCTCCCTTCTCGCGCAAGGCGAACATCAGCGGCCGGACGTCGACTTCCGAGCGCATCGGCCAGAAGCCCGAGACGATCTGACCCGGCTCGACAGCGAGGTGATCGCGTGCCGTCTCGGCCATTTCGAGGGCGATCTCCACCCGCCAGAATTCATCGAGCGCGTCGCGGCGCCCGAGTGCCTCGAGGCGAAGCTGCTTTTTCAGGTGTTTTGAGGATGTCATGCGCGGACGATAGAAAAAGTCAGATTTGGGTGGAGTTTTAGGAGCGACGTTTTCTACCGCATCATCCACCGAAAGACATGGATGCGTTGCGAAAAGTGACGATCCACACAACCGGTGGAGAGAGCGATCCCGGGAACCTACAAAGTAGGTGGGCGCCGTGTGAGAAAACCCACGGGTCTTCCCAGGGACAGCTCCCTAAGGATCGTTAAGGCCCCGGGGAAAATGTTCTCCTGCCGGGAAGCGCAGACCGTCCCGACCAATATAGGCTGCTGGTCGGCTAAGCGCCAGTGAGACGGGCATTCTTTCCCTAGGCGGATCCACCCCCTCGCCGCCGCCAACAAGCCACCCTTGCACAGGCAGATCAGCGTCCTTACGGTCGTCATGACCAACCAGGGAGCAAAAATGCGTTTCGAAGGCACGGCGGCCTATGTCGCCGACAAGGATCTGATGGTGGCGGTCAACGCCGCGATCGCGCTGGAACGGCCCCTGCTGGTCAAGGGCGAGCCCGGCACCGGCAAGACCGAACTCGCCAGGCAAGTTGCGGCAGCCCTTGGCCTCGACCTGATAGAATGGCACGTCAAGTCGACCACCAGGGCGCAGCAGGGCCTTTACGAATACGATGCCGTGTCGCGGCTGCGCGATAGCCAGCTCGGCGACGAGCGCTTCAACGACATCAGGAACTACATCAAGCGCGGTAAGCTTTGGGAGGCGTTCGCCACGACCAAGAAGGTCGTGCTTTTGATCGACGAGATCGACAAGGCCGATATCGAGTTCCCCAACGATTTGTTGCAGGAACTCGATCGGATGGAGTTCTTCGTCTACGAGACCGGCGAGACCATCCGCGCCGCGGTCAGGCCGATCGTCATCATCACCTCCAACAACGAGAAGGAACTGCCGGACGCCTTCCTGCGCCGCTGCTTCTTCCACTACATCCGCTTTCCCGACGTCGAGACGCTGCACAAAATCGTCGACGTGCACTATCCCGGCATCAAGCAGAACCTGGTGCGCGCGGCGCTGACCCAGTTCTATGAGATCCGCGAGGTACCCGGCCTGAAGAAGAAGCCGTCGACCTCGGAAGCGCTCGACTGGATCCGCCTGCTGGTCGCCGACGACATCGCGCCGGAAGACCTGCGCGCCGACCCGAAGAACGCATTGCCCAAGCTGCACGGTGCGTTGCTGAAGAACGAACAGGACGTGCATCTGTTCGAGCGGCTGGCTTTCATGGCCAGAAGGCAGGGCTAGGTGTCAAAAGAGTACGCTGAGATAGAAATATCCATCACGCGCTGGGTTGATGACGAGCCACAGCCCACCCAAAGTACATATCCGCGCAAAGGCGGCCTGCGTTGCCTGGTGTTGTCACGATCCTATGACGAGGAAGGCCGATCGATTGCGGAGATCGACACGGATGACGGCGCATCTGTTGAATCCCTCGAGAACACCGCTCGCTTTGAAGTCTTCGCAAGCCAATTCTTGTCGAGCGATCAGGCAGGATCAGAAGGTCGTTAGCTCGTGGTCTCTTGCAGGTCTGACGAGCGTTGCTGATGCTGGCGCGCAAAGGGAGAACATTCGATGTCCGAGATCACTATCCGCCCGCTTGCGCAGTCCGACCATGCCGACTGGCGGCGCCTGTGGACCGACTATCTGACCTTCTACGAGACCAAGCTGCCGGAAGAGGTCTACGCCGTCACCTGGAAGCGGCTGTTCACGGCAGGCGAGTTCGAGCCGAAGGGTTTCATCGCCACGCTCGACGGCAAGGCGGTCGGCCTCACCCACTATCTCTACCACCGCTCCTGCTGGGCGGAGCAGAACAACTGTTACCTGCAGGACCTGTTCGCCGATCCGGACGTGCGCGGCAAGGGCATTGGTGCTGAGCTGATCAAGGCGGTGAAGCTGGAAGCCGCAAAAATCGGTGTCAAGAATGTCTACTGGATGACGCACGAGACCAACGCCACCGCGCGCAAGCTCTACGACTATGTGGCGCGCCGGACCGGCTTCATCGAGTATGATCTGCTGTAGATAGACGATGTTCATCCCTTTCTTCCTCGAACTGAAGGCGGCGCGTGTTCCCGTCTCGCTGCGGGAATATCTGTCGCTGCTGGAGGGGCTGGAAGCCGGGTTGGTCGACTACGACGTCGAGGGTTTCTACTATCTCGCCCGCACCGCGCTGGTGAAGGACGAACGCCACATCGACCGCTTCGACCAGGTGTTTGTCCATGTCTTCAAGGGCGTTGAGGCGCTGGGTGGGCCGGACGCTGTCGATGTCGCCAATATTCCCGAGGAATGGCTGCGCCGGCTCGCAGAGAAGCACCTGACCGACGAAGAGAAAAAACTGGTCGAGGCGCTCGGCGGTTTCGAAAAGCTGATGGAGACCTTGAAACAGCGGCTTGAGGAGCAGAAAGGCCGGCACCAGGGCGGCTCGAAATGGATCGGCACCGGCGGCACCTCACCCTTCGGCGCCTATGGCTACAATCCCGAAGGCGTGCGCATCGGCCAGCACGAAAGCCGCAACCGCCGGGCCGTGAAGGTCTGGGACAGACGCGAGTTCAGGAACTTCGATGATGCCGTCGAACTCGGCACCCGCAACATCAAAATCGCGCTGAAGCGCCTGCGCCGCTGGGTGCGCGAGGGCGCCGAGGAGGAGTTCGACCTGCCGGGCACCATCCACGCCACCGCCGAGCACGGCTATCTCGACGTGCAGACGCGGCCCGAACGGCGCAACGCGGTGAAGCTCTTGATGTTCTTCGATGTCGGCGGCTCGATGGACGACCACATCAAGAGCGTCGAAGAGCTGTTTTCGGCCGCGCGCGCCGAATTCCGCCAGCTCGAATATTTCTATTTTCACAACTGCGTCTATGAGGGCGTGTGGAAAGACAATCGCCGCAGGCATGCCGAGACGATCCCGACCTTCGACCTGATCCATAAATATGGGCCGGACTACAAGGTGATCGTCGTTGGCGATGCCTCGATGAGCCCTTACGAGATCGCCCTACCCGGCGGCTCGGTCGAACACTGGAACCCGGAGGCCGGGACCGTCTGGCTCGGCCGCCTGCTGCAGCAATGGCCCAACGCGGTATGGCTGAACCCCGAGAACGAGAAGAACTGGGGCTATACCCATTCGATTGCCATGATCCGCGACGTCTTCGGCGGCCGCATGTTCCCGCTGACGCTGGCCGGGCTCGAAGGCGCGACCAGGCAGCTTTCAAGGAAGCACTGAACAGACAGGAAAAACGATGACCTGCTTTCTCTGCCTGCAATGCGGCGTCCAGTTCGCCGCAACGGAGGCACCGCCGAACCGCTGCCCGATCTGCGAGGACGAGCGGCAATATGTGCGCTGGGAAGGCCAGGCGTGGATCACACCGGAAGAGCTCGCTGACGGACACCGGGTCGTGGTCAAGGACGACGTCGGCGTTCTCGCCTTCGGCATCGAGCCGCGCTTCGCCATCGGCCAGCGCGCGTTGCTGGCGCAGACGCCGCACGGCAATGTGCTGTGGGATTGCATCTCGATGGTCAGCGACGAGGCGGTGGCCGAGATCAACCGCCGCGGCGGGCTGACAGCCATCGCCATCTCGCACTGCCACTATTACTCGGTGATGGTCGAGTGGAGCGAGGCTTTTGGCGGTGTGCCGATCTTTCTCCACGCCGATGACCGCCAATGGATCATGCGGCCGCACAAGGCGATCGTCAGTTGGGAGGGCGAGACGTTGCCTATCAACCCCTCACTGACACTTATACGCTGCGGTGGCCACTTTGCCGGCGGCCAGGTGCTCCATTGGGAACGCGATGACGGCAACGTCCTGCTGTCCGGCGACATATTGCAGGTAACGCCGACACGCCGCCATCTCAGCTTCATGTACAGCTATCCCAACTATATCCCGCTCAACGCAGCCGCCGTCCGCCGCATCGCGAAGGCATTGGAGCCCTTCCAGTTCAACCACATCTACGGCGCATGGTGGAACCAGAATGTCATTGGGGACGCAAAAGCGGCATTCGGTACATCGGTCGCACGCTATCTTGCAGCCATCGCGTGAAGGCACGATCGAAAATGCGGGCAAACCTCGTAACAAATGCCTATCTTGGTGCGAATATGAGGTTGCAATCAACAACGAGCCGGCAAGGCTGAGGAGATCAAATGGACACCCACACCTACCCCGTCACCCGCACCGACGCCGAATGGCGCGCCCGGCTGACGCCGGAGCAATATGCCGTCATGCGCGGCCACGGCACCGAGCGGCCGGGAAGCTGCGCTTTGCTCTACGAGAAGCGCGCCGGCACGTTTTCCTGTGTCGGCTGCGACCAGCCGCTGTTCGAATCCAAGCTGAAGTTCGAGAGCGGCACCGGCTGGCCGAGCTTCAACGACCCGGTGCCGGGTTCGGTCGAGAACACCGTCGATCGCAGCTACGGCATGGTCCGCACCGAATGCCATTGCGCCCGCTGCGGCAGCCATCTCGGCCATGTCTTCGAGGACGGTCCGCCGCCGACCGGCCTGCGCTATTGCATCAACGGCGTGGCGCTGAAATTCGAGCCGACGGCCTAACCCCTCGGATGAATGGAAAGGGCGGCTGCGGCCGCCCTTTTTCATTGCGCGATAGGTGCCCCCGTATCCGCACTGTCAGACCACCACCACCAGGATCAGCCACAATGTGGCGCCGAGCGTCATCAGCGAGGCCTTGGCGCCGGTGGCCTTTTCCGTGGTTCGCCATACGGCAAAGGTCAGGAAGATGTTGTAGGGCACCGGCGCGAAATGCACCGCCAGAACCAGCGCGAGCGGCAGCTTCAGTCCGAGCAGGACGATCGCGGCCACCGAAGATGCGACATTGATCGCCGTGCCGACAAGGACGAGGTCGCGCCAGAACAGCCGATCGAGCGGCACCAGGCCTTGCCAGCGTGCGCGGAAGAAGCCCCGGCTTGCCGTGTCGTTCTCGTCTTCGGGAAGCTTTGAAACATTCATCGGCGCAACCCTCGCTTCGGCGTCGGCAGGAACGTCAAACGCAACAAACTGTCAACACCAGGCGACGATGGACATCGTGACCTGACCGGATGTCATCACACGGTCGCGAAACCTTTCTACGCCGCTTCTTTTCGATATACTTTTGCCAAGCGGCGACGTCCCAACGGAATTTGCCGCTCAATCATCCACTCGCCTGCCAGGGAGGTCTTGAGATGAGCGACAATTTCTACAATGTGCTGTTTCTCTGCAACGCCAATTCGGCACGATCCATCATGGGGGAAGCCATCCTCAACCGGATCGGCGCCGGCAGGTTCAGGGCCTTTTCCGCCGGCTCGCAACCGAAGGGCACGGTCAATCCCTACGCACTTCAACTGCTCGAAACCCTCAGCTTCGACACCGGCTTCGCCCGCTCGAAAAGCTTGGACGAATTCGCCGCGCCCGACGCACCGGAAATGAACTTCGTCTTCACCGTCTGCGACAGCACCGCGAACGAAGCCTGTCCCATATGGCCCGGCCATCCGATGACGGCACTTTGGGCCCTACCGGATCCGGCCAAGGCCCACGGCACCGACGCCGAGGTGCACCTCGCCTTCGCCGATGCCTTTCGCATGCTCAGCAATCGCATCTCGCTGTTCGTCAATCTGCCGGTGGGCACGCTCGACCATATGCCCCTGCAGCATCATCTGGACGAGATCGGCCGCGATACGGCGACGTCGAACTGATCACAAAACGCTCGTCGCATCGCCGGCCGGCAGGCGCGAATTTCACGCTCAGGCTTGGTCGCCGTCCGCCAGAACCTCGGTGACCGCGCGCTCGATGCGTGAGGCCTCCGTCACCAGCCAGTCCGCCATCGCCGGCCAGTTGTCCTCGGCAAAGCAATTCACCCGCCACATCGAATTGATGCCAAGGCCCTGGCAACTCTGCTCCGGCCTGAGCTTCAACTTGCCTTCGATCGCCGACTGGAACGGCTTCAACCGTGACCACGCTCCCGTGGCGCCGAACTTCTCGTTGCGCCCAAAGAAGACGCCGACATGGTTCTGCGCCGGCGCGACATACATGGAAAGGACCAATGCGAAGTCGGGCAGCCCGCGCTGCCAGAACCAGGGTCCGCGCCTCGCCAGCAGAGCCTTTTCCTCCGGATGCCGTTCCTCGAACAGCGTCCAGAAACCGCGCTGGCGGAATTCAGAGGCGCGGCGGGCGCCGAAGTCGAATTCGCTCATGGTTCGAACCGTATCTCCGGCAACCGCATGGGGCGCCGGGCCGGTTAGTCTTACACCATGCCGAGCGCGGCCTTGTACAGGTCGAGGATAGTTTCCTCCTCCTGCCGCTCTGCCTGGTCCTTCTTGCGCAGCCGGATGATCGTGCGCATCGCCTTGGTGTCGAAGCCGGTCCCCTTGGCTTCGGCGAACACTTCCTTGATGTCGTCGGAAATGGTCTTCTTCTCCTCCTCGAGCCGCTCTATGCGCTCGATGAAGGCACGCAGCTGGCCGGCGGCAACAGTCTGGCTGGTCTCGGTGATATCGTCGGCCATGTTTTCTTCTCCGCGTCTTTTATGCGTCACGACTCGGAAACCGACCGTGACGGATTTGAGCCGGTTCGATGCCCGACCAAGCGCGGCGGGTCAAGATAGTATCGATGCGGCATGAAGGGTTGCGCACGCCCCGAGGTGTGTTGAGATTCAGGTCAGGCCGAGCCGAAAACGGTGGCTTCCGAGAACCGGAGCGGAGCGTACTTTGGTACGTGAGCACCGGAAGCGCAGGAAGCCAGCGTTTGCAGGCCGGCATCACCTGAATATCAGCACACCTCAGTTGAAGGCGATCAGCAGATCCTTGGCATCGATCTGGTCGCCGGCCTTAACCAGCACCTCGGCGACCGTGCCGTCGCGCTCGGCATGCAGCGCCGTCTCCATCTTCATCGCCTCGATGGAAAGCAGCACGTCACCGGCCTTCACGGCCTGGCCAGCGGCAACCGAAAGCGCCGAGACGACGCCTGGCATCGGCGCGCCGACATGCGCCTCGTTGCCCGGCTCGGCCTTGCGGCGGGCCTTGGCGGCGGACGCGCCATGCGCCCTGTCGGGCACCTTGACGCGGCGCGGCTGGCCGTTGAGCTCGAAGAACACGGTGACCATGCCCTTGTCGTCGACATCGCCGATGGCCAGACAGCGCACCACCAGCGTCTTGCCCTTCTCGATGTCGACGAAGATCTCGTCCTCTGGCTTCATGCCGTAGAAATAGGTCGGCGTCGGCAGGACGCTGACCGGGCCGTAGGTCTCCTGCGCGCCGGCGAAGTCGGAAAACACTTTCGGATACATCAGCCAAGAGGCGAATTCGAACTCCGAGAGCTTGCGCTCGAGCTTCTCCTCGATCTCCTTGCGGCTGGCCTTGAGATCGGCCGGCTTGAGCAGCGAGCCCGGCCGCACCGTGATCGGCTTGTCGCCCTTCAGCGCCTTCTTCTGCAGCGCTGCCGGCCAACCGCCGGGCGACTGGCCGAGATCGCCGCGCAGCATCGAGACGACCGAATCCGGAAAGGCGATGTCCCTGGCCGGATTTTCGACATCGGCGACGGTCAGGTCCTGGCTGACCATCATCAATGCCATGTCGCCGACGACCTTGGACGACGGCGTCACCTTGACGATGTCGCCGAACATCAGGTTGACGTCGTGATAGGTCTGCGCCACCTCGTGCCAGCGTGTCTCAAGCCCGAGCGAGCGCGCCTGTTCCTTGAGATTGGTGAACTGTCCGCCCGGCATTTCATGCAGGTAGACTTCCGAGGCCGGTCCCTTGAGGTCGCTTTCGAAGGCGGCGTACTGGTTGCGCACCGCCTCCCAGTAGAACGAGATCTTGCGGATCCATTGCGGATCGAGGCCCGGGTCGCGCTCGGTGCCCTTCAGCGCCTCGACGATCGAGCCAAGGCAAGGCTGTGATGTGTTCCCGGAGAAGGCATCCATCGCCGCGTCGATAGCGTCGACGCCGCTCTCCACCGCAGCCAGCACCGTCGCTGCGGAGAGGCCTGACGTGTCATGGGTGTGGAAATGGATCGGCAGGTCGGTCGCCTCGCGCAGCGCCTTGAACAGCACCCGTGCGGCGGAAGGCTTCAAAAGGCCGGCCATGTCCTTGACGGCGATGATGTGGGCGCCGGCAGCCTGCAATTCGCCGGCCAGGCCGACATAGTATTTGAGATCGTATTTGGCTCGCGCCGGGTCGAGTATGTCGCCGGTGTAACACATCGCCGCTTCGATCAGCTTGCCCTCGGCGCCGACCGCGTCCATGGCGACGCGCATGTTCTCGACCCAGTTCAGGCAGTCGAACACGCGGAACAGGTCGATACCGCCGCTGGCCGCCTGCTTGACGAAATGCTGCACGACATTGTCGGGATAATTGGTGTAGCCGACGCCATTGGCGCCGCGCAGCAACATCTGCAGCAACAGATTGGGCGCTGCCTCGCGCACCAGCGACAGCCGCTCCCATGGGTCCTCGGTGAGGAAGCGCATGGCGACGTCGAAAGTGGCGCCGCCCCAGCATTCGAGCGACAGAAGCTGCGGCAGGGCGCGCGCATAGGTGCCGGCGATGCCGGCGATGTCATGCGTGCGCACACGCGTTGCCAGCAGCGACTGATGGCCGTCGCGCATCGTCGTGTCGGTGACCAGCACCTCCTTTTGGTCGCGCATCCAGGCGGCGAACTTTTCCGGTCCGAGCACGTCCAGTTTCTGCTTGCTGCCGCCCGGCACATTGCCGTTGAGGTAGGGCACGATGGGTGCGGCCGCGTCGGCCTTCGGCTGCGGCCGGCCGCGCGCCTCGGGATGTCCGTTGACCGACACGTCGGCGAGATAGTTGATGAGCTTGGTGGCGCGGTCCTGGCGCTTGACCTGTTGGAACAGTTCCGGCGTCGTGTCGATGAACTTGGTCGTATAGGAATTATCGGCGAAGCTCGGGTGGTTGATGATCGCTTCGAGGAAGGTGAGGTTGGTGGCGACGCCGCGGATGCGGAACTCACGCAAGGCCCGGTTCATGCGGGCGATGGTCTCGGCCGGCGTCGGCGCCCAGGCCGTCACCTTCTCTAGCAGCGGATCGTAGAAGCGGGTGATGACCGCGCCGGAATAGGCGGTGCCGCCGTCGAGGCGGATGCCGAAGCCGGTGGCGCCACGATAAGCGGTGATGCGACCGTAGTCGGGAATGAAATTGTGCTCGGGGTCTTCGGTGGTGATGCGGCACTGCAAGGCATGGCCGTTCAGCCGGATGTCCTTCTGCGCCGGCACGCCCGATTCCGGCGTGCCTATGGCGAAGCCGTCGAGGATGTGGATCTGCGCCTTGACGATGTCGATGCCGGTCACCTGCTCGGTGACGGTGTGCTCGACCTGGATGCGCGGATTGACCTCGATGAAATAGAACTTGGCGGTATCGGCATCCTGCAGGAACTCGACCGTGCCGGCACCGATATAGCTGGTCTCGCGCGCAATCTTCAGCGCGTAGCCGCAAAGCTCCTCGCGTTGCGACATTTCGAGATAGGGCGCCGGCGCCCGCTCGACGACCTTCTGGTTGCGGCGCTGGATCGAGCAGTCGCGCTCGAACAGGTGCACCGCATTGCCATGCGTGTCGCCCAGCACCTGCACCTCGACATGGCGGGCGCGCTCGATCAGCTTTTCGAGATAGACCTCGTCCTTGCCGAAGGCGGCTTTCGCCTCGCGCTTGCCTTCCATGACCTCGCGGGCAAGATCGGCCTCGGAGCGGATGGCGCGCATGCCGCGCCCGCCGCCGCCCCACGATGCCTTCAGCATGACCGGATAGCCAATCTCCCTGGCCAGTTTCTTGACCGCCTCAATGTCGTCCGGCAGCGGATCGGTGGCGGGGATCACCGGCACGCCGACCTCGATCGCCAGATTGCGCGCGGCAACCTTGTTGCCGAGCCGGCGCATAGTGTCCGGCTTAGGGCCGATGAAGGTAATGCCGGCGACCGCGCACGCTTCGGCGAATTCGGGACTTTCCGACAAAAGCCCGTAGCCGGGATGAATGGCATCGGCGCCCGAAAGCCTGGCGACGCGGATCACCTCCTCGATCGACAGGTAGCTTTCGATCGGTCCCATGTCGCGGGTCAGGTGCGGTCCGCGCCCGACCTGGTAGCTCTCGTCGGCCTTGAAGCGATGCAGCGAGTACTTGTCCTCCTCGGCCCAGATCGCCACGGTTTTGAGGCCAAGTTCGTTGGCAGCGCGAAAGACGCGAATGGCGATTTCGGATCGGTTGGCGACGAGGATCTTCGTAATGGCCAAGGACGAACTCCGGACAGTGTCGGGGACGAAACTGGGCGTCATGATTAGCCCGAAAATGCTGCAGTGCAAACAAAATTGATGCTGGATTAAATCGATTGAAACGGAATCTTTGCGCCAAAGTCGGTCGCATTCGGTCGAAGGCGCAAGAAGCGCCCGGCGCTGCCATTCAAGGCCGGATCATTTTTCCGGCTAAAGGCCGGCTGTATCGGCTTGCCGGATCTTCCGGAAGGGAGCGAGGCTCAAAAGAAAAATGCCCGGCACGAGGCGCCGGGCATTCCGTAAAGATCGAGGCCGACAGGCTTACATCTTCTGGATGTAAGTGTACTTGCCGTCGTCGCCCTTCTTCCATTCGTACATGACGTAGCCGGGCAGCGTCGGGTCGCCCTTGGCGTCATAGGACAGGTCGCCGAGCACGGTCTTGAACGGGCCATTCGCATGCAGGGCCTTGGCAACTTCCTGCGGGTCGTTCGACTTGGCGGCGGCCGCTGCTTCCGAAAGCGCCTGCACGGCAGCGTATGCGTAGAGCGTGTAGGCTTCCGGCTCGAAGCCCTGCGCACGGAACTTCTCGACGAGTTCCTTGTTCGCGGGGATCAGGCGCGGATCCGGGCCGAAGGTATTGAGCGTGCCCGCAACCGCGTCACCCGCGATCGAAGCCAGCTCGTTCGACACGATGCCGTCACCGGAAATCAGCGTCGCCTTGAGGCCCTGGTCGGCCGCCTGGCGGATGATCAGGCCGGCTTCGGTGTGCAGGCCGCCCCAATAGATGATGGAAACGCCGGCTTCCTTCATCTTGGCGATCAGCGCCGAGAAGTCCTTGTCGCCGACATTGATGCCTTCATACATGACTTCCGTCACGCCCTTGGCGTTCATCGCCTTCTTGGTTTCGTCGGCAAGGCCCTGGCCGTAGGTGGTCTTGTCGTGCACGACGGCGATCTTGGCGTCCTTGAAGTTTGCGGCGAGATAAGCGCCGGCAATGCTACCCTGCTGGTCATCGCGTCCGCAGGTGCGGAACACGTTCCACAGGCCGCGCTCTGTGAACTGCGGGTTGGTGGCAGCCGGTGTGATCTCGACAATGTTGTTTTCGGCATAGACTTCGGATGCCGGGATCGAGACGCCCGAGTTGAAGTGGCCGACCACGAACTTGACGCCGTCGCCGACGAACTTGTTGGCGACCGAGATGCCTTGCTTCGGATCGGAGACGTCGTCGCCAACCTCGAGCTTGATCTGCTCGCCATTGATGCCGCCCTTGGCATTGATGTCGGCAACAGCCGCTTCGGCACCCTTCTGAAGCTGTGCGCCGAAGGCTGCGTTCGGACCGGTGATCGGACCGGCAACGCCGATCAGTACATCAGCCCACGCGCTGCCGCCGAACGCGACGAGCGCGGTCAGGGCGACGGCGGACAAAAGTGACTTTTTCATTTAAACGCTCCCATTTACGGAGTGGGCGTGGATGAAGCTTTCATGCGATGCCCACCCTTATCGCAGAAAGCATAGTTTGCCGATTTTCAGGCACTTGTCACGCCGATTCATCCCCGAAGCGGCGTTAATGATGAACCTCAGCCTTTCGGCTTCCAGCTCAAGATTGAAGCTCTTTCGTAGAGCCAATTATACTGTGTCACCATCTGGTTTGTTCGTGTGTATTGATAGCCGACGAAGCCAAGGATCATCAGCACGATGGTGTCGACAATGTAGTAGTGCAGCGAGAACATCGTGCCGCCGAACAGCGCGTGATGGATGAAGCGGATGCCTATGCCGAGGCCTAGCATATAGACGAACAGATGGATGAAGCTGCGCCATGTCTGGGCGCTTGCCTTGCCCGTCATCCAGGCCGCCCAGCCGCCGAGCAGGCAGGTGACGAAGAAGAACTGCCAGATCGACGGCTCCTCGTAAAGAATGCCCTGCATGGTGAAGTCTCCCTAGCATGATCCCGAAAAGTTGCAGACTTTTCGGACAAAGATCACGCGACAAACAAACAACTTGGAGCGGAATATCGGATGCACACGTTCCGCTCCAACCTCAGTGGTGTCCGCCTTCGAGATAGGCGGCGCGCACTTCCGGATTGGCGAGCAGTTCCTTGCCGGTGCCGCTCATCGTCACATTGCCGTTGACCATGACGTAGCCGCGTGTCGCGAGCTTCAGCGCGCCAAAAGCGTTCTGCTCGACCAGGAACACGGTCAGCCCCTGGGTGCGGTTCAGCTCGCGGATGGCGTCGAAGATCTGCTTGACGATCAGCGGCGCCAGACCCAGCGACGGTTCGTCGAGCAACAACAGCTTCGGCCGCGCCATCAGCGCACGTCCGATCGACAGCATCTGCTGCTCGCCGCCCGACAGCGTGCCGCCGCGCTGGGCGACGCGCTCCTTGAGCCGCGGGAACAGCGTGAACACCTTCTCGACGTCCTCGTCATAGTGCTTGAGGTTGTCGAGGCTGGCGCCCATCTGCAGGTTTTCCATCACCGTCATGCGCGGGAAGATGCGCCGGCCCTCCGGCGATTGGGCGATGCGCATGCGCGCGATCTCGTGCGTCGGCATCTGGGTGATGTCGGTGCCGGCAAAGGTAATGGAGCCGGATCGAGCGCGAGGCGCGCCGAAAATGGTCATCATCAGCGTCGACTTGCCGGCGCCGTTGGCGCCAATCAGCGCCACGATCTCACCCTGGTTGACGTGGACATCGACGCCGTTCAGCGCCCGGATGTTGCCGTAATAGGTTTGCACGCCCTTGATATCGAGCAGCGTTGTCCCGGCCATCACTTGTCCCCTCCGCGCTTGCCCGCCACAGGCTTGGCGGCGGCACTCTTCCCGGAAGCCGCGCTTGCGGTCTTTCCGGAAGCCGCGCTTGCGGTCTTCCCGGAAGCATGGCTGGTCGCCACTTTGCCTGCGTCGACGCGGCGCGAGAATTCCGTGTCCTTGCCCTGCCCGAGCAGCTTGGCCTGCTTGACCCACTCCTCACGCGCGATGCGTCCATCGAAGGCAAGGTAGGCTTCGGCGGCCTCGACATCGGCCTTCTTCCAGGCACCGATCTGGTCGAAGTGGAAGATGCCGTGCTCGTTGAGCTTCTTCTCGTTGACCGTGCCGATGCCCTTGATGCGGGTCAGATTGTCGGCCTTGCCGCCGCGCGGTGCCGCCAGCCGGTTGGAGATTTCCCCAACCTTCGCCGCAGGAGCCTTCGCCGCTGGAGCCTTGGCTGCCGGCTTTGCCGGTGCGGGCGCCGCGGTCGACTTCACTGCCGCCCCAGTTGCCGCCTTTGACGCTGATTTCGGAGCAGGCTTTGCCTTTTGAGCAGGCTTGGCCGCCGGTACGGCGGCCAGCGAGGCCGCCTTGTTTGCCGCTGCGAGCGATCTTGCGTCGACCTGCGCCGCCTTGGAGGCGCCTTTCGACACGGTGACCCGCTCGCCCTCGCTATGGCCGACCGTGTCGGTCACTGGCCCGGCGAGATACGAGGACGATGTCCCCGGACCGTGCGCGGCATCAGGCCCCGTATCGAGCTGTTCGATGACGTCTTCGTCGCCGACTTCGGTGAGGACCGCCTCGACTTCCTCGTCGTCGACGCCGAGATAGGCGGCAATGACGCGCGGATCGGTACGCACCGATTGCGGATTTCCGTCAGAGATCTTGCGGCCATATTCCAACACCACAACGTGGTCGGATATCTGCATGACCACCGACATGTCATGCTCGATCAAAAGGATCGAGGTGCCTGATGTGTTCTTGATGTCGATCAGCAATTCGTTGAGCGACGCCGATTCCTTCGGATTGAGGCCGGCCGCCGGCTCGTCCAGGCAGAGGAGCTCGGGACCCGTGCACATGGCGCGGGCGATCTCGAGACGCCGCTGCGCGCCGTAGGGCAGGTCACCGGCCGGATCGTCGGCACGGTCGACGAGATCGGCCTTCTCCAGCCAGTGCCTGGCAAGCTCGACTGATTCGGCCGAGGCCTTGCGATAGCCGCTGAAGCCGAACAGGCCAAGCACCGTATAGCCCGAGGCCTTCATCAGCTTGTTGTGCTGGGCAACCAAAAGGTTCTCCAGCAGCGTCATGCCCGAGAACAGGCGGATGTTCTGGAAGGTGCGCGCCACCTTGGCGCGCGCCGGGATCTCGTGGTTGGGAAGACGTTCGAGCAAATAGCTCGAGCCGTCGTTCCGGTTGAGCGTGATCATGCCCTCCGACGGCTTGTAGAAGCCGGTGATGCAGTTGAACACGGTTGTCTTGCCGGCACCATTGGGTCCGATCAGCGCGGTGATCTCGCCACGCTTGGCGGTGAAGGACAGGTCGCCGATGGCGACCAGGCCGCCGAACTTCATCGACAGATGCTCGACCTGCAGGATGGCCTCGTTCATGGGTGTGCTCGCATTCATCAGCCGTGGCCCTCCTTGGTGAAGGAACTGGAGACAGCCCTTCGCTCCTTGAGGAAGGCGGTCGGCTCGCGACTGCCGACGAAGCCGCGCGGCTTCCACAGCATGACGATGACCATGGCCATGCCGAACAGAAGCATGCGGTAGAGTTCGGGAGTGAAGTCCGGCCCGAAGATCTGCTTGAGGAAGTCGAGTTCGCGCAGCGCCTCCGTGCCGCCGATCATCACCATTGCGGCAACCGCTATGCCGACCAGCGAGCCCATGCCGCCGAGCACGACGATGGCCAGGATGATGGCCGATTCCAGGAAGACGAAGGATTCCGGGCTGACGAAGCCTTGCCGCGCGGCGAAGAACGAGCCGGCGAAGCCGCCGAACATGGCGCCAGTGGCAAAGGCCGTAAGCTTGGTCGTCGTCGTGTTGATGCCCAGAGACCGGCAGGCGATCTCGTCCTCGCGCAGCGCTTCCCAGGCACGGCCGACAGGAAGGCGCCGCAGCCTGATGGTGACGAAGGCGGTGAGCAGGCACAGGCCCAGGATCAGATAATAAAGGAAGATCTTATAGTAGGCACCTGACTGGGCGATGTGCAGCACCTTGGCTATGTAGTTCGAGTCCGACACGTTGAAGGACATCAGCCCGAAGAAGCTGACCTTGGGAATGCCGGAAATGCCGGCCGACCCGTTGGTGACCTCGCGCCAGTTGATCAGCACCAGGCGGATGATCTCGCCGAAGGCCAGCGTCACGATAGCCAGATAGTCGCCACGCAGGCGCAGCACGGGGAAGCCGAGCAGCACGCCCCAGAGGGCCGCCATGGCGCCCGCGGCCGGCAACAGGATCCAGAACGACAGGCCGAAATGCGTGGCGAGCAGCGCATACGCATAGGCGCCAAGTGCATAAAAGGCGACGTAGCCGAGGTCGAGCAGGCCGGCGAGGCCAACAACGATGTTCAGGCCCCAGGCCAGCATCACATAGATCAGGATCTGGATGCCGAAATTATCGACCCATTTCAGCGAGCCCTGCAGCCCTCCGGCAATCGACCACGCGTTCAGCGACAAAACCGCGACCACGAGGATCGGGTACAGCACAAGCGCGGCAATGCCGAGCTTGGTGAAGTTGGCGTGGATGAAGGCCCTGAAATAGTAGATCACGCTGGCCAGCACATAGATGATCGCCAGGGCGCGCAGGAATTGCAGATAGCCGGCCGGTTCTGCTCCGACCCATCCGGCGAGCGAGTTGTTAAAAACGAACAGCAACACCGCCGCGATGACGGCCGCGATGAACCACGGCACCTGGAAGAAGCGCGACGCCACGCTGCCCGGCAACAGGCCGGTGGCGACGTCGGCGATCTTCTGGTTCGCCATGAAGGGCTGGCCATAGGCGACATAGAGGAAGCGTCCGACAGCCGTGGCGATCACCACGCCGGCAAGCAAGCCCCAGCGCGTGGTGACGACCAGTTCATTGGAGATGTTCTGGCCGGTCTTCAGGCCAATGAACAGCACGAACAGGCCAAGCGAAATTGCGCCGGCATAGAAGCCTTCCTTAAGGCCGCGTTGGACAGGGCTGGCGACGACGTCGCTTTCCGGAGATACGGTAACCGCCATGATCTCAGACCTTTTCGACTTCTGGCCGGCCCAGAATGCCGGAAGGCAGGAAGATCAGCACGATCGCCAGGATCGAGAACGCGGCGACGTCCTTGTAATCGATCGAGAAATACGCCGACCACATGCTTTCGATGAAGCCGATCATCAGCCCGCCGAGCACCGCGCCCGGCAGCGAACCGATGCCGCCCAGCACGGCCGCCGTGAACGCTTTCACACCCGGCGTGAAGCCGTCCGAGAAGGCAATGACGCCGTAATACATCAGGAACAAGGTGCCAGCGACTGCGGCGAGCGCGGCACCCATTATGAAGGTGATCGAGATCGTGCGGTCGACGTCGATGCCGAGCAGTGCGGCCATCTTGCGGTCCTGCTCGCACGCTCTTTGCGCTCGACCCAGTGATGTCCTGTTGACCAGGTACCAGAACAGCGCCAGGAGCGCCGCCGTGACGAGAACGATGATGATCTGCTTCAGCGACACGCTGATGCCGTTGATGTTATAGACTTGGCTGACCATCGGCGGGATCGGCTTGTTGCGCGGCCCTTGCGTCACCTGGACGAAGTTCGACAGCGCGATCGACATGCCGATCGCGGTGATCAGCGGCGCCAGCCGGAACGAACCGCGCAGCGGCCGGTAGGCCACCTTCTCGATCGTCCAGTTGTAGAGGCTGGTGAGCAGCATCGCCACGATCATCATGACCAGCAGCGCGATGACGACGGGCACCGAATAGAACAGTGCACCGAGGACGAGGAAGACGATCAGCGCCGTGAAGGCGCCCACCATGAAGATGTCGCCATGGGCGAAGTTGATCATGCCGATGATGCCGTAGACCATCGTGTAGCCGATCGCGATCAGCCCATAGATCGATCCCAGCGTCAGCCCGTTGATAAGCTGCTGGACAAAGTACTGCATGTGTACGTGGCTCCCCTGGAATGTCGCCCATGCAGACGCATTCCTTTTCGTATTTCCCCTAGTCGTAAAGTTTCGAGCCCGGATTGCAACGTCATTTTTCAACCGTCATGCGTGTTTTGCCGGCACGCCGTTCGATTGCCCGTTTTTCCCATCCGGCCCCTTGGACTATCGCGGACCCTACCATTGGCATAACGCAATGTCTTTGACGATTCGACCACATCATGCGCCCCATTTCGAAGAAATCACCGTCAAAACTAGGTGATGAGAGGAATCGTTGCGTTCCTGACACGATCCGTTTTTCGTTCCGTTGCTTTCCCTTGGGTCAGGATTCCCCTTAGCTAACCACAAAACGATGCGCGAACCGGATCGTGGTCGTCGATGAAGCTGGTGTTCATCCGGTAATCGGCGACCGGCCGCCGATCGAGGCAACGATGGCTCCTCGGGACTCAGTAGGCGGATCCGCCATTCTCGCTCAGGACATGCCGCTCGGTGCCATCAAGTGGAGGATTGAAGACGCTGACCAGGATCATGTCGCCGGCGGCATCGGCACGCAGATAATGATCGTCATGTTCATCGAGCACATAGATCGTGCCTGGCTCGATACGATGCACTCCACCGGACATGTCTTCGACCTCGCCGGCGCCGGCGATGCAGTAGCAGGCCTCGAAATGCCGTCGATAGTGGAGGCGCGATTCGCTGCCTGCACGCACAACGGTATGGCAGACGGTGAACCCCATGCCGTCCTTTTGTGTCAGCAGGCGGTGGCTGGTGCCATTGCCCCAATCCACGAAGAAGTCAGATTTTTCTACATCAGCCAATTGTCTGGTGAACATGATCGTTTTCCCTGCATATCGTCAAAAGCCCGGAATCTTCGTTGCATCTGCGCTTGCCCCGAAGTCCGATTGCAGAAATGCCGCAAGACATGCGCGCCTTCAAATGATTGCTTTTCACCCGATATGTTAGTAAATTTTACATATGGACTACATCCCGCTGAACGCCGTCCGTGCTTTCGAGGCCGCTGCGCGCCATCTCAGTTTTTCCGCTGCCGCAGAGGAGCTGCACGTCACTCACCCGGCCATCAGTCACCAGATAAGGCGGCTGGAGGAGTGGTTGGGCGTGACGCTCTTCCACCGGGAGGCGCGCAAGGTACGGCTGACGGATGCCGGGGTTGTCCTGCAGGCCTCGGCGAGCGGGGCACTTGCCGAACTCGGCGCCACATGCCGGCGTATCAGGCGCAATGCGGCCGTGGCGACCGTATCGGTAGGCTGCATACCTTCCATTGCCAGCCGTTGGCTCGTGCCCCGCCTGCCGGACTTCACCGCCAGCCATCCCGATATCGGCATGCGGGTGGCCTATGCCCGAGCAGAGGAAAGGCTCGGCGATGGCGAGAACGACGTGCTGATCACGCTTGGGGCGGATACCACTCCCGGCGTTACCAGCCTCAAGCTGTTTTCACGCCTGAACCGACCGGTGTGCAGCCCCTATTACTTCGCCGGCAGGGACCATCTGCGAACAGCCGCGGGAATAGCGGGCGCTGACCTGCTGCATGACGAGACCCGTCACGGCTGGCGCGAGTGGTTCTCCGAGGCCGGACTGCCCAATGTCGACATTGGCAACGGACCCGTCTTCGCCGACTTCAACATTCTGGCAACGGCGGTCATCGCCGGCCACGGCGTGGCGCTTTGTCCCGTGGACGTTTTTCGGGACGAACTGAAGCGGGGCGATCTGATTGTTCTGTCACAGCTCGCTACCAACCGCGACAAGGGCTACTTCCTGACGATGTCGGTGGATGCCTCGCCTGCCGCGTTTACCTTCGCCGATTGGTTTCGCCGGGAGGTTTCGGTCGATGCCGAAGCGGATCGGCCTTAGGTCCTTGCATGTCGTTCGCCTAAACCGGCGCCCCCTTTGGGCGACATGCAAAGAAAGCCTGTCGATATCACTTGACGACGAAGCCATGCGCGAACGGATCGCGGTCGTCGATGAAGATGGTGTTCAACCCAGTCATCCGTGCCCAACCGCCGATCGAGGGAATAATGGCCGGCTTGCCCGCCACGGTGACGTCCTTTTCGACCTTGCCCTTGAACAGCGAACCGATGATCGATTCATGGACGAAGCTGTCGCCGGCCTTGAGCTTGCCCTTGGCATGAAGCTGCGCCATGCGCGCCGAGGTGCCGGTGCCGCACGGTGAGCGATCGATCGCCTTGTCGCCATAGAAGACGGCATTGCGGGCGTCCGCGCCCTCCACGGTCGGCTTGCCAGTCCACAGCATGTGCGACAGCCGGTTGATGCCCGGGTTCTCGGGATGCACGAAGGAATATTTTTCGTTGAGCCGCTGCCGCACCACCGGGCTCCAGGCGATGAAGTCGCCGGCCGAATAGTCTGCCATGTCGCGATAGTTCCTCTGTGGCTCGACGATGGCGTAGAAATTGCCGCCATAGGCGACATCGACGGTGATTTCGCCGAGTTGCGGACACTCGACCGTCAAGCCTTCGGCATGGAGGAAGGACGGCACGTTGGTGATGCGCACCTCCTCGACATAGTCGCCGACCTGTTTGTACTCGGCGATGACCAGACCGGCCGGCGTATCGAGCCTGAGCACGCCCGGCGTCTTCGGCTTGATCAGCCCGTGCTCGATCGCCATCGTCACCGTGCCGATGGTGCCATGGCCGCACATCGGCAGGCAGCCCGAGGTTTCGATGAACAGGATGGCGATATCGCAATCCTCGCGCGTCGGCGGATAGAGGATCGAGCCTGACATCACGTCATGACCGCGCGGTTCGAACATCAGCCCGGTGCGGATCCAGTCATACTCGGCGAGGAAGTGCGCGCGCCGCTCCATCATCGTCGACCCCTGCAGCAGCGGGCCGCCGCCGGCGACCAGCCGCACCGGATTGCCGCAAGTGTGGCCGTCTATGCAGAAGAAGGATTTCTTGGCCATGACGCTCCTCGAAAAATCAAAACCCGAAAAAATCAGAATCGTTGTGGACTGAAGGGCCCCAGATCGATCGGCGGAGTCTGCCCCAGGACGAGATCGCGGATCAACCGTCCGGTGGCTGCCGCCTGGGTCAGGCCGAGATGGCCATGGCCGAAGGCATAGACCACCGGCCGGTTTCCCGACACGCGTCCTATGACGGGCACCGAATCCGGCAGCGAGGGACGGAACCCCATCCATTCGCGCCCGCCGGTCGGATCGAGCCCCGGCAGGAAGTTTTGCGCCTTCTGCAGCAGGGCCTTCGATCGCGCATAGTTGGGCGGCCTCTCGATGCCGCCAAGTTCGACCGCGCCGCCGACGCGCAAGCCGGCTTCGAGCGGCGTGATGACGAAGCCGTGGCCGGAGAAGATCAGCTGCCGCTTCACGTCGAAGGCAGCCTTCGGCAGCGTCGTGTTGTAGCCACGCTCGGTCTCCAGCGGAATGCGATCGCCGAATTGCCTCGCCAGCAGATGCGACCAGGCGCCGGCGGCGACGACAAGATGTCGGGCCCGCCTGGTCGTTCCGTCGGCCAGCGTCAATGTGGCGCCATCCTCATCCGCCCCGACGCGCTCGATCCGGGCCATTTCAAAGCGCGCGCCCCTGGTCTGCGCGTAGGCCCATACCGCCTTGCCGAGCAGTTTTGGATCGGCGACCGTCTTCCATCCCGGCACGAACGTGCCCTTGACGAAGCGTGGCGAGAGCCCAGGCTGCAGGGCTGCAAGTTCATCGCCCTCGACATGGCGAAAACCAATGTCGAAGCGCTCCCGCGCGGCCCAGCCGGGCAGCGAGGCGCGGAACTCGGCCTCGCTCTCGTAGAGTTCGAGCGAGCCGTCCTCGCGCAGCATGCCGCGCGTGCCGGAGCGATCGAGCAAGCCCATCCATTCGGCTTCGGCAAGCTTCATCATGCCCGCCTGGGCGGCGAGGCTCGCTTCATATTTTGCCGGCGCGCCGGCACGCCAGAAGCGGATCAGCCAGGGCAGCAGCTTTGGCAGATACGCGGGCGGGATGCTGAGCGGGCCGAGTGGGTCGGCCAGCCATTTCGGCAACTGCCGGATCATGCCCTTGTGTGCCATCGGCAGCACGTCGGAGAAGGCGAAGGCGGCGGCGTTTCCGGAACTCGTTTCCTCGCAAATGCCGGTGCGATCGAAGATCGTGACCTTGCGCCCCGCCTCGGCAAGACAGGCGGCGGCGCAGATGCCGATGATGCCGCCACCGATTATGGCAATGTCTTCCCCTTCTCCCCGTTCACGGGGAGAAGATGCCCGAAGGGCTGAGGGGCGGCGCCCCTCTTCTGTCGACTTCGAACTTCCGTGCACGTAGGCGCTGCCTCTCTTCTGGCTGCCGCCACCTTCTCCCTATGAAGGGGAGAAGAAAGCTTCAGAACTGCGGCAGTGTCGGCCGAACCGCCAGCGCGCCCTTGACGATCTTTTCGACTGCCTTGCGGCGTTCGCCCGACAGCGGCTGGCGCGGCATGCGCACGCGGTCATTGGTTTGAATGGCGAACACTTCGGCAAGCTTGATGTTCTGCACCAGATAGGTCGAGACGTCGAGATCGAGCAACGGCCGGAACCAACGGTAGATGGCGAGAGCCTCTTCGCGGCGGCCCTGCTTCATCAGCTGGTAGATGGCGACAGTCTCGCGCGGAAACGCGGTGACCAGTCCGGCGACCCAGCCGATGGCGCCGACCGACAGCGCCTCGAAAGCGAGATTGTCGACGCCGGTGAACAGGTCGTAGCGAGTGCCCAAGCGATTGATGATCTCGGTCGAGCGGCGGATGTCGTCGGAGGATTCCTTGATGGCGACGAAACGCTTGTCCGATGCCAGCTCCTCCATCTGGTCGACGGTGACGTCGACGCGGTAGGCGAGCCGGTTGGAGTAGATCATGACCGGCAGGTCGCCAGCCTCCGCGACAGCGCGCAGCGCTGCGACCGTCTCCTCCGCATTGGTGTGATAGATCGGGCTCGGCACCACCATCAGGCCGTTGGCACCTTCCTTGGCGGCGCGGCGCGCAATGCTGGCCGCCTCGCGGGTGCCGGCCTCATTGACCGTCAGCAGCACCGGCTTCTTGCCGGCGACCTTCTGCGCGGTCTTCAGCACCTCGATCTTCTCGTCAGGCGACAGCATCGGCCCTTCGCCGAGCGATCCGCAGACGATGATGCCGTCGCAGCCGGCCTCCATCTGCAGGGCAAAGCAGCGCTCCATCTCGGCATGGTCGAGGCGGTCGTCGGCAGTGAATTTGGTCGTGACGGCGGGGAAAACTCCGGTCCACATGGTCATTTCTCCATCTGATATATCAGTGGTATATCTGCTAGAAATTCGCCTGTCAATGCGGAATCTCTTATGATATATCCTGAATATATCAGGAGATCGCCTTTGATATCCACGGACTCAAGCATTGCATTCGAGCCGGCGGCGGCCAAAGCCTACCGCGTGCTCGAGCACATGATCGTCACGCTGGAACTGGCACCCGCGAGCTTCGTCACCGAGGGCGCCTTGATCGAAAGGCTGGCGCTTGGCCGCACGCCGGTGCGCGAGGCAATCCAGCGGCTGGCCTGGGAAGGACTGCTCGACGTGCGGCCGCGCGCCGGCATCGCGATCGCTCCGCTGCATCCCGGCGACTGGCTGCGTGTGCTCGATGCGCGCCGCGGCGTCGAGGTGGTGCTGGCCCGGTCGGCCGCCCGCTTCGTCACCCGCGAAGCCGCCGACATGTTTCACGAAGCAGCCCTGGCCATGCAGAAGGCGGTGATCTCCGGCAACGTGCTTTCCTTCATCCAGGCCGACAAGGCGCTCGACGACGCTCTGGCGCTGGCCGCTGACAATCCCTTCGCCGCCCGCCTGGCGGCTCCCTTGCAAACCCACAGCCGCCGTTTCTGGTTCCGCTACAAGGCCGACACCGGGCTTGCCGAATCGGCCGAGCATCATGTCGCGCTGATCCGCTCGATCCTCGAGGGCGACGAGGAGGCCGCGGCCAAAGATGCCAAGCGGCTGATCGCACTGCTGCGCGGCCACGCCGAGGTGGCCGCTACCCGCCGCTGATCGGGCGGTTCAGATCCCTTGCGCCGTCGCGGTGACGGAGACGGTATTCTCCCATCCGTCACCGGTCGCGAAGATGCAGCTTCGGCCCTGCACGTCGGTCACCAGCATGGTCCATGTCCCACTTGCCGAGACATAGATCTCGACAATGGCAGCTTGCCCGACCACACCGTAGCCGATCTGCTTTTGCTGGAAGGCCTGCGCCAGTCCCGCGACAAGGTCGCTGTGGCCGCCGCAGATGAATTGCGCCTGTGCCGACAGCGTCGACAGCGCCAGCGCGGTGCCGATCACGGCCATCCTGATCCATCGAAACGAAAATTTGTGTGCCATTTGGCACCTCCTTCGCCTTCACGTTCCGGCAAAGGGAGGCACATGGGCAGCCTCAATATGCCGGAGCGTTCCAGGCCGGGTCCGACGTCTTCATCACGTCACTCCTTCTGGTTTCCGGTCTGTCGTCTGGGAATTCTTATCGCATTCCCTGGATTCGATATGGTGAGGCCCTGATCCGAAAACAAGCAGCATTTCGGTCCTGGCGGCGCGCTGCAGGGCGACGATCCGCGTCAGGTTTCCGCGGGATCGGGAAGCGCCGCCCATTTCAGCAGGGCGTCGAAGGCTTGTCCCGTTCAGGCGCCCGGCAATGCCGCCATCAGGATGCCATCCCAACCTTCGCCCGCCGTGATGACGCAACTCTGACCATGCGTGTCGGTGGCCAGGATGGTCCATGTGCCCTGGTCGGAAACGAAGATTTCGAGAACCACGCTCGGGTTGACTAGGCCCCGCGCCGTCTCACTTTCGTGGTACTTGTCGCCGAGCGCCTTGACCATATCCACGCGGGCCGCGCATTGCCCAGCCGATGCCGGGGCGGCACAAAAAGCAGAAGCCGCTGCAAAAAACAGCGTCGCCATGAGACGTGTCATCTGACACCTCCTTGCGCTACACGATGATTCCGAAGCTGTCACCAGCGCCGTTGTTTGATCTGACGCGCCTCGTCGCGGCAGGATTGCAACCCAAGGCGATAGTTGGCCGCCCGGTTCCATCACTTTAGCGTGCAAGCGGATACGGCGCGCGACTGGAAATCAAAAAGGCCCGGGTTTTGAGCCCGGGCCTTTGGCTGTCAGTCTTCAAATCTGGACCCGTTCATTGTCGGGATTGATGCCTGCCCGCGCGCCCGCAGCCGAAGGCGAGGACGCGCAAGCAAGAATCGTCCGGTCAGTTCATCGTCGGGATGACGAACTCCGCACCGTCCTTGATGCCGGACGGCCAGCGCGAGGTGACCGTCTTGGTCTTGGTGTAGAAGCGGAACGCGTCCGGGCCATGCTGGTTGAGGTCGCCGAAGGAGGACGCCTTCCAGCCGCCGAAAGTGTAGTAGGCGATCGGCACCGGGATCGGCACATTGACGCCGACCATGCCGACCTGGACCCGCGAGGCGAAGTCGCGGGCCGCGTCACCGTCACGGGTGAAGATGGCGACGCCATTGCCCATCTCGTGGTCGTTGGCGAGCTTGATCGCGCTCTCATAGGTCAGCGCCCGCACCACCGAGAGCACCGGACCAAATATCTCTTCCTTGTAGATGCGCATGTCTGCTGTGACGTTGTCGAACAGGCAGCCGCCCATATAGTAGCCATCCTCGTAGCCCTGCATGGAGAAGCCACGGCCGTCGACGACCAGCTTGGCGCCTTCCTTGACGCCGGTGTCGACGTAGCCCTTGACGCGCTCCAGCGCCTGCGCCGTCACCAGCGGGCCGAAATCGGCCGAAGAGTCGGTCGAAGGTCCGACCTTCAGGCTTTCGACACGCGGGATCAGCTTTTCCATCAGCCGGTTGGCGGTGTCGTTGCCGACCGGGACAGCCACCGAGATCGCCATGCAGCGCTCGCCGGCCGAGCCGTAGCCCGCGCCGATCAGCGCGTCGACGGTCTGGTCCATGTCGGCATCGGGCATGATGATCATGTGGTTCTTGGCGCCACCGAAGCACTGCACGCGCTTGCCTGCGGCGGTGCCGCGCGAATAGATGTAGTGGGCGATCGGCGTCGAGCCGACAAAGCCGATGGCCTTGATGTCGGGATCGTCGAGGATGGCATCGACCACATCCTTGTCGCCGTTGACGACATTGAGGATGCCTGCCGGCAGGCCGGCTTCGATGAACAGTTCGGCGATGCGCATCGGTACGCCCGGGTCGCGCTCCGACGGCTTCAGGATGAAGGCATTGCCGCAGGCGATGGCCGGCGCGATCTTCCACAGCGGGATCATCGCCGGGAAGTTGAACGGCGTGATGCCGGCGACGACGCCGAGCGGCTGGCGCATCGAATAGACGTCGATGCCTGGGCCGGCGCCGTCGGTGAATTCCCCCTTCATCATATGCGGTGCGCCGATGCAGACCTCGACCACTTCGAGGCCGCGCTGGATGTCGCCCTTGGCGTCGGCGATCGTCTTGCCATGCTCGCGCGCCAGGATATCGGCCAGTTCGTCATAGTCGCGGGCGACGAGTTCGAGGAACTTCATCAGCACGCGCACGCGGCGCTGCGGGTTGGTTGCCGCCCATTTGGGCTGTGCTGCCTTGGCATTCTCGACCGCCGCGCGCAGTTCCGCCTGCGAAGCCAGCGCCACCGTGCCGCGCACGGAGCCGTCCATCGGCTGCATGACATCCTGCTTGCGGCCGCTGGTCCCGGCGACATGCTTGCCGCCGATGAAATGACCGTAGTCGATCATGATTTCTCTCCCTGGGTTTGTGATGGCGCATTGTCCGCCTTTGCCCGGCGGATGGCAACGCGAGTGAGAACGCAACCGTTGTGCGGAAAGTAGATAACGATTGACGGGAGAGCATCAATTCTCGCAAAAAGCACTATCACGAGCGCTGCCCTACGGATTGACAGGTTGAGTTCCTTCGCGCCCCCCTCTGTCCTGCCGGACATCTCCCCCTCCAGGGGGGAGATTGCGCTGTCATCTCTGCTTTCGCAAATCGTCAAGGCTGTTAGAGGTTCGCCCCCACCGTTGCCGATCTCCCCCCTTGAGGAGGAGATGTCCGGCAGGACAGAGGGGGACGCGAAGGAACGCGACATTGATCGTTGCCATGTGGACCATCCCCATGAACTGGGATGACGTCCGCATCTTCCTGGCCGTGGCGCGGGCCGGCCAGATCCTTGGCGCCGCCAGGCGGCTGGAGCTCAATCATGCCACCGTCTCGCGCCGCATCGCCGCACTCGAGGATGCGCTGCGGACAAAGCTGTTTCGCCGGCTGACCACCGGTAGCGAACTGACGCCGGCCGGCGAGCGCTTTCTCGACATTGCCGAGCGCATGGAAGGCGACATGATCGCCGCGCGTTCGACCGTTGCCGGCGAGGGCGACGACGTTTCCGGCACGGTGCGCATCGGCGCGCCGGACGGGTTTGGCGTCGCCTTCCTGGCCAAGCGTCTTGGCGCACTGACGGGCCTGCACCGCGAACTGACGATCCAGCTTGTGCCGGTGCCGCGCTCCTTCTCCTTGTCGCGACGCGAGGCGGACATCGCCATCACCGTCGAGCGGCCGACGGAGGGGCGGCTGGTGGCGGGAAAGCTGGTCGACTATTCGCTCGGCCTGTTTGCCTCGCGCGCCTATGCCGAGGCACATGGCTTGCCCAAGACAGCCGCCGAGCTTGGTCAGCACACGCTCATAGGCTATGTGCCGGACCTGATCGTCAGCCCGTCGCTCGACTATGCGGCCGAGTTCAGCCCGGATTGGCGCACCAGCTTCGCCATCTCGTCGGCACTCGGCCAGGCCGAGGCGGTGCGCTCGGGCGCCGGCATCGGCATTCTGCACACCTTCGTCGCCCGATCGATGCCGGAACTGGTGTCCGTCGACGTGGTCGCACCCATCCGCCGCGCCTATTGGCTGGTCTATCACGAATCGGTCCGGCCGTTGCGCCGCGTCCAGATCGTCGCCAGCTTCATCACCAAGGCGGTGGAGCGGGAGAGAAGCCTGTTCGTTTAGACACGCCGCCTTTTCCTTGCCACAAAACCGGCCAGTGTGGCATCAGGCGCGCAGTCGCCGCCACGGGCAGATCGCCAGGTGGGGAATATTTCAGAAAGCTGGCGCGGATAGACATGCGAGCCGTTCTTGCCATCCTGCCGCTGCTCTTCCTTTCCGCATGCGCCAATCCATGGACCAAGGTGCCGGGGGCCGACCTGCCCAAGCCGATCCGCTATGCCATGGCGCGCCCATCGCCTTTCGTCTTCGGCAATTATTGCGGCCCCGGCACCCGCACCGGCGATCTGTCGGCGCGGCCGGTCGACCGCCTCGACGCAGCCTGCCGGATCCATGACGCTTGCTACATCGCCCGCCACAATCATTGCGATTGCGATGGTGCCCTTGTCGCCTCAGCGAAAACGATACGCGACGACAAGACAGCACCCCGCAAGATGCGCGGCGAGGCGGAGCTGCTGATCGCCACTTTCGCCATCCCCGTCTGCAAGGTGTTCCCGCAGGGCTTCATGCCGCCGCGCGACCCGGCACAACTGAGCGTCCTGAAGGCCGGGGCGACCGGGTGAACTGCCGCGCAGCCATCGTCGTTGCCCTGTCCGGGCTGACGCTCATTGTCCTTGCCGGCTGTGCCGCCTCGCCTGGCCGCAACGCGTGTGACCTGCTGCAGGGCCAAGAGGCCTGCGCTCGCCCCTCGCTATCGGCCAGCACGCCCGGGCCGCAGGTCGCCGCCGCTCAATTTTTGGGCGACGCCGGCACAAGCGACTATGAAAAGCGGTTCCTGGCGCTGCTAGCCGACCACCAGCTCGGCGCCATGGACCGGGCCAACGGCACCGGCCCTTTCGGCCACGACCGCCATGAGATCCGCAACAGCGATTTCCAGGCGACCTACCGGACGCTGCAGCACCTGGCCGGACCGGTTGCCGAAACGCATCTGCCGCCGGCCGGCGGTGGCAGCGGCGATGGCCATTTCGACGGGCGCTGGCGGGTGTCGCGGCAGACGCTCTACATCGACGCCGCGGCACGACCTTCGGCGCCCAAGACATTCGATTTTTCCGGCCTGCAGGCGCGCAGCGTCGAGATCGTGCTGCGCCAGGCGGGCAAGCAACCGGCCGAGATCGACGGCTCATGCGATGGCGCGTTGGCGCTCCGCGACGGCGCCGGTTCGCGAACCATTGCCGCAGGCATGGCATTCCGCTTTCGTCTGTCTGGCGAGGACGACACGGTCAGCCTGTTCCCAAGTGACAGCCTGAACCGCTGCACCGCAAGAATCCGCTCCAGCCTTGTCCCGGCCAGCGCGCCCCTCACCATCCGGCGCGAAGAGACCGCCGACACGGCTCTCGCCGCTTTCGACAGCCGCTACGAGCGTTGCCCGACGCCTGACCCCACGGGCCTCGACCCGCTCAGCCGCGCCTTCTACGCCAGCCGCTGGCTGTCGCAGACCTGCGCCTTGCCGATCGGAGAGCCGCGCCTGCTGCGCAAGTCGCGCGACGGCTTCAACGCCAAGGTCGAGGCGCTGATGGGAACGCCGCTGCCCGACAGCGCTATCGACAGGGGCGATCCGGAGCTTCCTCTCGACTTCTCGAAGGCGCCAAGGCTGAAGCTGATCTACCTGTCCTCGCTCGAGTTCAAGGCCGATTTTTCCGGCCGCATCATCGAACGGCTGATCCGCCACCATGCCGCGCTCGGCACCAAGGTCCGCATTTTGGTCACCGACGTGCTGGAGCGCGACAAGGACGATGCGCTGCTGCGCCGGCTGGCGGCGGAATTCCCCAATGTCGAGCTGCAGGAATATCGCTGGCGTGCAGATCGGGGCGCGCCGATCGACGAGCAGATCTCACAATTGCACAAGACCCACCACATCAAGATGCTGGCAACGCTGGCTGAGGATCCCGGGCGCTCGCGCGTCATCATCGGCGGCCGCAACATCCATGACGGCTTCCTGTTCCACCAGCCGATCGATCTGTCCCGCTATCCGGATCTGGAGCAATATGGCAGGACCGACGGCTTTTCGTTGAACTACTATTCGAACTGGAGCGACTTCGACATCGAGCTCACCGACCGGACCACGGTCGAGGCGCTCGCCGCGCATCTCTCGACAGTGTGGCTTCGCGACGCCTACACCAACATCGCACGGCCCTTCTCCATTCCGGTCCGGTCCGACGGCCGCCGCCCGTCAGGCACGGCGCGGCACTTCATTTCCGTGCCCTACGCGGATGGCCATGCGCTGGAGGATTATTTCGTCGAGCTGGTCGACGCCGCCCAGCACCATATCCAGATCGTCAATCCCTACCTCAACCTAACGCCGAAGCTCGCCCAATCGTTCGACCGGGCGCTCGCCCGCGGCGTCAGGATCGACATTGTCGGCCGTATCGATCTCAAGGGCGATATTGGCGGCAGGTTCCTCACCGCGCTCAACAAGCTGTTCGTAGAGAAGTATGGCGACCGCATCGACATTCGCGAGTTCAAGGCGCCCGATGTCGTGCTGCATTCCAAGATCATGATGATCGACGAGAGGCTGGTCGCCATCTCCTCGGTCAATCTCAACAACCGCAGCTTCTTCCACGACTCGGAGAACGGCATGATGGTGCTGGACCCGGCCTTCTACACCAGGATGAAGGCGATCTATGACGACTATCTCGCCCACTCGAACCCGGTCCCAACCAACGTCACGATCCCGTGGGCCTATCGGCTGCTGTTCGACGAAGACTGGGTCAGGCAGGCGTTCTAGGGGTTGTTGATATTCAGGATTCCACTTCGGGCTTGATCGTGATTCAA
>NZ_JBWKME010000183.1:0-5143 GCF_056431085.1 Mesorhizobium waitakense
GAATCACGTACCGCTGCAAATTTGAATCCTGAATGTCGATTGGTCCTAGAGCTTTCAGTTACAACGTGGTGAGCCACCCCATCTATGTCTGGTCTCCGACCTGCGTCGTAAACCCGACACTGTCGTCCTCGCTAGGCATGAAGCGCCGCTACCAATGGTTGTCGCGTGGACATTTATTGTCAGATGGGCTGTCGTTTCGGTTAGAGACCGGCAAATTCTCTGGGTCAGGCGGCGGAGAAGGGGACGCGGTTAGATAGAATATTGCATGGCACGTGGTTTGCGTGCCGCTGGGGTTTCCCTCCGCGGCCGTTTGCCTGATAGCTGGCTTATTCGAAACGCCACGATCTGAATGCAGCTAATACGGCGCGAGGTTTTTGTGCATTGCACAAGAACTTGACGCGTGGTCAGCGTCCTTTCGGTGCGGGAATCGGGGTTTGGATAATAATGACGAAGCGGTGAGAACCTCGCTTCGTTGAAAGTGCATGAGGATCCTGATGACCTGTACAAGCCCTGACAAATCCAGCCCTGCAAGCCTTGAGGCCGTCGCGCGAAACGGCAGCATGCTGCATCGCATTGCCGTGCGCATTCCGACTTATTTGTCGGATATTCGCGAGAACCCTGCATGGCTGCCGATGTTCGTACTCGCCCGCACCATGCCGGCGCGCAGAATGCACTGGCGTGGTGCAAAGCCTGTTCAAGAGTCACAGAAAGCCCTGGACACGATGTTCATGGGTGTCAATCGACAGGATGTCGTCAACGCGCTGCGGTCGCAGGGGCTCTTTTCCGGGCTCGTCCTGCCGCCATTTATCCACCAGGAGATCGCCGCCTTCGCCCGGTGCACGCCTTGCTTTGGCAATTTCGATCGCCGTCTCGAATTCATGCCGATGGAGCATGCGGAAGCTGAGGCCCGGCTCGGCCGTCCGTTGCTCAGCGGCCACTATTTCGAGCGCATTCTCGGTTGTAAGGCCGCACTCGCCATACAGAGCGATCCGCTGCTCATGGATGTCGCTGCGCACTATCTCGGAGGCCAGGCGAAACTGATTACCACGCGCGTCTGGTGGAGCTTCCCCACCGAACAGGCCTCCGACGCCGACAAGAACCTCGCTTCGCTCGGCAAATACCACTTCGATGTCGATGACTGGCGGATGCTGAAGTTCTTCTTCTATCTGGTGCCAGTCGACGAAGGCACCGGCCCGCACGTCTATGTCCGCGGCAGCCATAACCGCCGGACCTTCAAGCACCAGCTGACGCTTCTCGTCGACCATCCGGCCCAAGAGGTTCTGGACGTCTACGGCCAGCAGAGCCCCATTACACTGACCGGCGAAGCCGGTCTCGGTTTCGTCGAGGATCCGTTCGGCTTCCATATGGGCACTGTGCCGGCGCGTAGGCCACGCTTGATGATGGAAGTCGGTTTCGGCGTGTCCCCGCCCTCGCGGCGACGCTTCCATGGCGAGCCGGTCATTCGCTGATTTCGAAAATTCCCGAAACAACCTTCCCAACTGAGATAAGGGCAATGGCGCCATCTCCGGATGATTGGCCCAAAGCGTTTTGTGCAGGTCGGTTTCGAGCTGTCGCCAGAGGCGCCGCCTGGCGACAGGCAAACGCCTCTCGATCGCGTGTGCGAATCGGTTGCCGTGCCGCGCTTTCGGCAACACGGCCCAATAGGCCCCCCGCAGTTGTCAGATCGACATGGCTCGAGTGCTTTACTTCGAGCGTGCGTTTGGTCAGCCTGGTCCGTTACGGAAGCAATCTTTCATCTCAGCGGAAAACTTCGCATCATGGGAATTGACAGCGGCGCAGCACGGCGCCGCGCATCCGAGGGCGCTACTGCGAGGAAATCGCGTTAGATCCTCGCTGCTCGCCTGGACGAACTCAATGGACACGGGATGAAGAGGTTTGCCGATTTGCTTGTAACGCCGGTTAGGGGATTATGCTCCAGAACACCCTTCTCCTAGCCCTTGCTATTCATCCAGGCCGCAACCGTCGGACGGATGTATCCGGCGAGATCCACAATGGCCCGCATAGAGTTCTGTTATTCGCCCCGACTGTCGATGCGTTCAAATTCCGATCTCCAACGAGTTTGAAGCATCGATCGTTCCTATAGGGGCGGCCTCTTCCATGCTCTCACCACGTCTATCCAAAGGGGGGTGGCGACCGATGACTCTGTTGGCGTTCTATTGGGCAAACTTCGCAGCATTCCGGGTCGCTATATCGCCTATGACGGCATGAAGAAGCGTTCGAACCTCTTGTTCGGCGAGCCTGGGTGCAATTCCCGATTCGGACAGTTGAACGAGAATTGTCGTGACGGTGCTGCGCCAGAACGCATTCGCATCCTTCCCGTTTTTGGATTCCAAGACCCGGGCGATCCCTTCGACCAATTTCCGCCGACGATGCAGCGGGAACACGCTTATGTTTGAATCACACATCGATCACCTCACCCCTTCAGTTTGGCGAATAAGAATTGGCGCGTTGAAAAATTTGGTTAACAGCGCTTTCTTTTATGGGGGGGCCCTGCAATAAATTGACCAGGGCTTGGTTGGGTGTCCCCGCGATGGATGCGGCGGCTTTCGCGAGTTCGACTTCCGTCCAGGAAGTCCATCAGTGATGATGAGCAGCAGGGAATAGGACAGGAAGCGCTATCGGCGAGCAGGCTCTCGGACTTGATCAGAACCCAGGTGAACCGCCATATTCCATCCTGGCTGCCGCGGTAAGCTGGGCCAGTCGGTGGACGAGGCCGATCCGGCCGAAATCGAGCCGTTCAATTTAATTTGTTGGGAGCGCCGGTCGGGAGGAAATCTCCCAATTGTATCACGCGTCCCTGTTTTGTTGGAGAAGTCTATGAAGGTGCCGCTCATTGCCGAAAACGTCGGCAATCTGAGCTGCGCGATGATCTCGAACTCACGATCAATTTCGGCGGCGGTTTGCCGACCTTCAGACTTCAATAGATGGATCTCTTGGCCGCATTGAGGGCAAATTTTCACCGATAGAGTCGATGCTCTCGAACGCAAGCTGTAGGCGCTGAAAAGTCTCAATCGACTCCTCAGATAAAGTGGCGGCCTTTGCCCTGCCAGTAGCCGCAGAGATGGCGCGAGGTCGGCCGTTTGATCAAAAAACGGTCCGCGCCTTCTTGCAGGTTCAGCTCCGCCCGATGGCGCACAGCGACACGTCGGCGCATGCAACTCGTCGCCTCATTCACAAAATGGAATCCCTGGAGTACTGGGGACCCACATAAAACTCCGGTCGCAGCCTACCCGGTCAAAACAAGGAACCCAACGATGAAGACTCTCGTCATCTGCTCCGGCGGATTGGATTCCGTTTCGCTTGCTCACAAGGTGGCAGCGGAGCACCAACTCGCCAGCCTGCTATCTTTCGATTATGGCCAACGGCACAGGAAGGAATTGGGCTTCGCCGCCCTTTGCGCGGAGCGACTAAACGTGCTGCATCGGATCATCGATATCCGCGAAATCGGCCGCGGCCTTTCCGGCTCCGCCCTAACCGATAGTGTGGACGTGCCGGACGGGCACTACGCCGAAGACAGGATGAAGGTCACGGTGGTGCCGAACCGGAACGCCATCATGTTAGCTACCGCCTTTGGATTCGCGGCCGCGCAGGGGGCCGAAGCGGTGGCGACGGCCGTGCATGGAGGGGATCATTTCATCTATCCAGATTGCCGTCCGGCCTTCATTGATGCCTTCCAGATGATGCAAGACCGCGCCCTCGACGGCTACGCGAACATTCGCCTTCATGCGCCTTACGTGAATCTCACCAAGGCGGACATCGTTGAGGATGGAGCACGATACGGCACGCAATTTGCGGAGACCTGGTCTTGCTACAAGGGCGGTGAGCGTCACTGCGGGCGGTGCGGGACCTGCGTCGAGCGACGCGAAGCGTTCCATCTCGCGCAGCACCCTGACCCTACCAACTACGAGGATGCCGACTTCTGGCTCGAGGCGCTGCATAGGAGGAACGTGTAATGTTCCGCATCACCAAGGAATTCCACTTCTCAGCCTCGCATCAGCTGACCTCCTTGCCTCCCGACCACCAGTGCGCGCGCCTGCACGGACATAATTACATCGTCGAAGTAGAGCTTTCGGCGAAGGAACTGAACGAGCACGGGTTCGTACGCGACTATCACGATTTGGCATCGCTCAAACGCTATATCGACCAGAGTTTCGACCACCGACATCTCAACGATGCGCTGGGACATGAGCAAGTCACGGCGGAATACCTGGCAAGACATTTTTATGAATGGTGCAAGGCACGCCTGCCGGAGACTTCGGCCGTGCGGGTGAGCGAAACACCGAAAACATGGGCGGAATGGCGGCCATGACGCATCCCGCAATCCGCGTCAGTGAGATTTTCGGGCCGACGATCCAGGGCGAAGGCGTGCTCATCGGTTTGCCTACGGTCTTCGTCAGAACCGGCGGGTGTGACTATCGCTGTTCCTGGTGCGACAGCCTGCATGCGGTGGACAATCAATACCGCCATGAATGGGAAATGATGTCCGTTGACGCGGTCTGGCAAAGCGTGGTTGGGCTTTCCGGTGGCCGCCCGGTTATGGTGTCGCTGTCGGGCGGCAATCCGGCCATCCAGCCGCTCGGTGCGCTTATCGAACGGGGCCACCGGGAAGGATACCGTTTTGCGCTGGAAACCCAAGGTTCGGTGGTCAGGGACTGGTTTGCCGAGCTTGACGTACTGGTTCTGAGCCCAAAGCCGCCGTCAAGCGAAATGACGACCGATTGGGCCGCTATCGAGGCATGCGTCCAGGCGGCAAACGAGAAGCCGCAAGTCGTGCTCAAGCTCGTTGTGTTCGACGAAAGCGACTACGCCTACGCGAAGGACGCCGCCGCGAGATTTCCACGATTGCCGATCTATCTGCAACCCGGCAATCACACGCCGCCGCGCCCCGGAAATGCAGACTCCGCTGTCGACCTTGACGGAATAACGAAACGCATGGAGTGGTTGGTTGAAAGCGTGACCCGCGACAGGTGGTTCGAAGCCCGCGTGCTGCCGCAGTTGCACGTTATGCTCTGGGGTAACAAGAGAGGCGTCTAGCCTGCCCGCCTTTCACTGGAACTGCGCCTGCGGGTCTTATACCAAGAGTCATTGGGTTTGACCGACATGGGCCCATTCTCGCATTCCG
>NZ_JBWKME010000184.1:0-641 GCF_056431085.1 Mesorhizobium waitakense
ATTCGCCAGCCCCTGCTGGGTAAAGTCAAAGAGCCGGACGTCGCGTTTGGCGCGGCGAGAGACCTCGCTGGCGATCGCGACTATGGCCTCGCGGCAGTCCGGCGCTTCCGGCCACTTGCTGAAACCGTTCACCAGGTTCGCCAGGTGCTGCGGAGTAACGTCAGAGAGCTGGGCTTCGCGTTTGGCAAAGCGAGAGACCTGGCTGGCGATCGCGACTGTGGCCTCGCGGCAGCCAGGCGCTTGCGGCCACTTGCTGAAACCATTCACCAGGTTCGCCAGGTCCTGCGGAGTAAAATCAGAGATCAAGGCGCCGCTTCCGGAGCGACGAAGGACCGCCTCGGCGATAGCGACTGTGGCCTTGCGACAGTCCGGTGCTTCCGGCCACTTGCTGAAACCGTTCACCAGGTTCGCCAGCCCCTGCTGAGTAAAGTCAAAGAGCCGGACGTCGCGTTTAGCGCGGCGAAGGACCTCACTGGCGATCGCCACTGTGGCTTCGCGGCAGTCCGGCACTTCCGCCCACTTACTGAAACCATTTACCAGGCACGTCAGATGCTCCTGCATAAAGTCAGAGAGCCCGACCTCGCTTTCGGCGCGGCGAAGGACCTCATCGGCGATCGCGGCTGTGGCCTTGCGACAGTCCG
>NZ_JBWKME010000185.1:0-62567 GCF_056431085.1 Mesorhizobium waitakense
GGTGGTCTTGGCCTCGACCAGGCGGCGCGCGATGGTCTTGCGCATATTGTCATGCGGGACGAGTTCGTAGGAGCCTTGCTCGAACAGTTTCAGCACCTGCTCGTCCGACATCGCCTTCACCGGCGCGGAGGCAGCAGCCGGAGCCGCCGGTGCCCCTGCGGGCGCTGCCTTGGCAGCAGGCTTGGCGCCGCCACCGGCAATCGCCGCATCGACGTCGGCTTTCACCACCCGACCATGCGGGCCGCTGCCGGTCACGGCAGACACATCGACACCGCCTTCCCTGGCGATGCGGCGCGCGAGCGGCGACGCAAAGGTGCGCTCGCCAGCGGCATGGCCGTTGGCGGCCGGAGCCGCTACTGCCTTGGATGCGGCCGCAGGCTCGGCCTTTGGCGCCTCAGCCCTTGGTGCTTCCGCCTTAGGTGCCTCCGTTTTCGGGGCTTCCGCTTTCGCTGGCGCAGCAGCGCCACCGCTGTTCGCGGCGGCGCCGGCGTCCTCGCCTTCGGCAGCGAGCACGGCGATCAGCGCATTGACCTTGACGCCCTCGGTGCCGGCCGGAACGACCAGCTTCGCAACCGTGCCCTCGTCGACAGCCTCGACTTCCATCGTTGCCTTGTCGGTCTCGATCTCAGCAATGACATCGCCGGGCGAAACCTTGTCGCCCTCCTTGACCAGCCACTTTGACAGATTGCCCTCTTCCATCGTGGGCGACAGGGCCGGCATGGTGATGTTGATTGGCATTTTGTCCTCCCGCCCGGTTCAGCGATACGTGACGGCTTTAACCGCCTCGATGACCTCGCCGACATTCGGCAATGCCAGCTTTTCGAGGTTCGCCGCATACGGCATCGGCACGTCTTTGCCGGCAATGGTGATGACCGGGGCATCAAGGAAATCGAAGGCTCGCTGCGACACCTGGTTGGCGATGTGATCGCCGACCGAGCTCTGCGGATATCCCTCTTCCACGACGATCAGCCGGTTGGTCTTCTTGACCGAGGCGACGACCGTGTCGAGGTCGAGCGGGCGGATGGTCCTGAGGTCGATGATCTCGGCGTCGATGCCCATGCCGCGCAACTCGGCTTCAGCCTTGACCGCATAGGTCATGCCGATGCCGAAAGAGACGATGGTGACGTCCTTGCCGGTCTTGTGGATGCGCGCCTTGCCGATCGGCAGCACGAAATCATCCAGCTTCGGCACGTCGAAGGAATGACCGTAGAGGATTTCGTTCTCGAGGAAGATAACCGGGTTGGGATCGCGGATCGCCGCCTTGAGCAGGCCCTTAGCGTCGGCGGCGGTGTAGGGCATCACGACCTTGAGGCCCGGGATGTGGCTATACCAGGCGGCGTAACACTGTGAATGCTGGGCGGCGACGCGAGCGGCGGCGCCGTTCGGTCCACGGAACACGATCGGCGCACCCATCTGGCCGCCCGACATATAAAGCGTCTTGGCAGCCGAGTTGATGATCTGGTCGATCGCCTGCATGGCGAAGTTGAAGGTCATGAACTCGACGATCGGTTTCAAGCCGGCCATTGCCGCGCCGACGCCGACGCCGGCAAAGCCATGCTCGGTGATCGGCGTGTCGACGACGCGCCGCGACCCGAACTCCTGCAGCAGTCCCTGCGTGATCTTGTAGGCGCCCTGGTATTCGGCAACCTCCTCGCCCATGACGAAGACATCGCCGTCGCGGCGCATTTCCTCGGCCATCGCATCACGCAGCGCTTCACGCACCGTGGTCGAGACCATTTCCGTCCCGGCCGGAATATCCGGATCGGCGGCGATTTCCGTCTTCGGGGCTGCTGCGACCGGTGCTGAGGCCTCGCTTTTGGCTGCCGCCGGCGCAGGCGCCGCTGTTTCAGCCTTCGGGGGCTCTTCGCCGATGCCTTCGCCGGCCTTGTCGACATCTTCGCCGTCAACCGCGAGTACGGCGATCACTGCATTGACCTTGACGCCTTCGGTGCCGGCAGGAACCACGATCTTGGCAAGCGTGCCTTCATCGACGGCTTCGACTTCCATCGTCGCCTTGTCGGTTTCGATCTCGGCGATGACGTCACCGGCGACGACCTTGTCGCCCTCGTTCTTCAACCACTTGGAAAGATTGCCCTCTTCCATGGTCGGCGAGAGAGCGGGCATGAGAATTTCGATCGGCATGTCCTTGCCCTCCCGTTACAATACGATATCGGTCCAGAGCTCGGACGGATCCGGCTCCGCGTCGTTCTGGGCAAATTCGGCGGCGTCCGCGACGACGTCGCGAACCTCCTTGTCGACGGTCTTCAGTTCGTCCTCGGTCGCCCACTTCTTTTCGATCAGCCGCGCCTTGACCTGCTCGATCGGGTCATGCTCGGAGCGCATCTTCTGCACTTCTTCCTTGGAACGGTACTTCGCCGGGTCGGACATCGAGTGGCCGCGATAGCGATAGGTCTGCATTTCGAGGATCAGCGGGCCGTTGCCGGCGCGGCACCATTCGGTGGCCAGATCGCCCGCAGCCTTGACGGCGCGGACATCCATGCCGTCGACCTGCAGCCCGGGAATCTTGAACGAGGCGCCGCGATGGGAAAAGTCCGTCTCCGCCGACGAGCGCGAGACCGAGGTGCCCATGGCATAGCGATTGTTCTCGATGATGTAGATAACCGGCAGCTTCCACAGCGAGGCCATGTTGAAGCTTTCATAGACCTGGCCCTGGTTGGCCGCACCATCGCCGAAATAGGTCAGCGATACATTGTTGTTGTCGCGGTAGCGATTGGCGAAGGCGAGACCAGTGCCGAGCGACACCTGCGCGCCGACGATGCCGTGGCCGCCGTAAAAATGCTTCTCCTTGGAGAACATGTGCATGGAGCCGCCCTTGCCCCGTGACAGGCCGCCACGACGCCCGGTCAGCTCAGCCATGACGCCGCGCGGTGAAAGCTCCATGGCCAGCATGTGGCCGTGGTCGCGATAGGCGGTGATCATCTGGTCGCCCTGGATCAGCGCCATCTTCATGCCGGTGACGACAGCCTCCTGGCCGATATAGAGATGGCAGAAGCCACCGATGAAGCCCATGCCGTAAAGCTGGCCGGCCTTTTCCTCGAAACGACGGATGAGCAGCATATGCCGGTAGGCGGCAAGCTCTTCATCCTTGGTGAATTCTGCAGGCTTGGGGGCCGAAAGCCCCATTTTGCCGTCGGATTTGGATTTGGCAGGCGCTTTTCTGGCTGCGGTGGCCATGCATCACTCCCTGTTGGCGTCTCTTTGCGGACATTAGGGCTGGATCAAATCCGCCCTGGGGAGATCAGCTCCTCCCCACCGATTTTGGAGAGGCTAACACGCGCTAGAGCGTTATGCCATGCCGAAATTGCATAGCTCACATGCGTCTAAGCGATTAAAATCATTGAAAATATTGGTTATTAACTGAAAACTGGTTACTTCGCCGAGACCGGCAACATGATGGTGATTTCGTCAGCCTGGGACAGATTGAGCGCCTTGCGCGCCTGCTCGTCGAGCATGTCCTTCTCGATCGACCCATCATGCATGAGCCGAACGCGCCGTTCGAGCTCCATCCGGCGTGCCTTGATCGCGTCGAGCTGACCTTGCAGCGCAACCGTCTGGGCTTCCAGCTGATATTTCGAGTTGATGCCGAATTCGCCGTGGTAGGCATGAAAGCCGAAATAGGCGAGGAACGCCACGCAGAGCGAGGGAATGATCAGCCGGCCGGTGTTTCTCTGCTTGTGCTGACGCGTCCACATATCCAAGTCCTCGCGGCCGCAAACTCCTGCGGCTCCCCATCTTTTTCGCCTGATTGTGCTTAACGGACAGTTACGGATGACCGGCTGCGCGAGACCGAAATGAAAAAGGGCGGGAATGCTCCCGCCCTTTCATCGACATCCCAGGCCTGGTGTTTCCGGATCAGCCCTTGACCACCGACTTGCTGGCGTAGCTCGCCTGCTTGCCGAGCTCTTCCTCGATGCGGATCAGCTGGTTGTACTTGGCCATGCGGTCCGAGCGCGACAGCGAGCCGGTCTTGATCTGTCCGCAATTGGTGGCAACGGCGAGATCGGCGATGGTCGAATCCTCGGTTTCGCCCGAGCGGTGCGACATGACGGCGGTGTAGCCGGCCTTGTGCGCAGTCTCGACGGCGTCGAGCGTTTCCGTCAGCGAGCCGATCTGGTTGACCTTGACCAGGATCGAATTGGCAACGCCCATGCGGATGCCATCACGAAGCCGGGCCGTATTGGTGACGAACAGATCGTCGCCGACCAGCTGGGTCTTCTTGCCGATCAGGTCGGTCAGATACTTCCAACCTTCCCAGTCGTCCTCGGCAAGGCCGTCCTCGATCGAGATGATCGGATAGTCAGCGGCAAGCTTGGCCAGGTATTTGGCCTGGGCCTTGGGATCGCGGGTCTTCTTCTCGCCCTCATAGACGTAGTTGCCGTCCTTGAAGAATTCGGTCGCCGCGCAGTCGAGGCCGAGCGCGATCTCTTCGCCGGGCTTGAAGCCGGCCTTCTCGATCGATTCCATGATGAAGTCGAGCGCCACCGGCGCGCTCTTCAGGTTCGGGGCAAAGCCGCCCTCGTCGCCGACATTGGTGTTGTGGCCGGCATCCTTCAGTTTCTTCCTCAGCGTGTGAAAGATTTCCGAACCCCAGCGAACGCCTTCGCGCAGCGTCGGCGCGCCGATCGGCAGGATCATGAACTCCTGGAAGTCGATCGGGTTGTCGGCATGGGCGCCGCCATTGATGATGTTCATCATCGGCACCGGCAGGACATGCGCCTTGGTACCGCCGACATAACGGTAGAGCGGCAGGCCAGCGGCATCGGCCGCGGCCTTGGCCACGGCCAGCGAGACGCCGAGGATGGCGTTGGCGCCGAGCCGGCTCTTGTTGGGCGTACCGTCGAGCTCGATCATGGTCTGGTCGATATGGATCTGGTTTTCGGCTTCCATGCCGCCGATCGCCTCGAACAGCTCGCCGTTCACGGCTTCGACTGCCTTGAGCACGCCCTTGCCGAGATAGCGGGCGCCGCCGTCGCGCAGTTCGACGGCCTCGTGGGCGCCGGTCGAGGCGCCCGACGGCACCGCAGCGCGGCCCATCGAGCCATCTTCGAGAACGACATCGACCTCGACGGTCGGATTTCCACGGCTGTCCAGGATTTCACGCCCGACAATGTCGATGATGGCGGTCATTGCGATGTCCTCGATTGATCTGAAGAAGGGGTCGCGCACGTCTTAGCCAAAGTGCCGCAAAAGGCAATCGGCCCGCTCGCAATTATTGCCGTGGCGTCAGCCCAAAGCGCGTCGCGCCTGAACGGATTCAGGCGCCGCATGCCGTTCTCCCAAAACCGGGGGCTACTTTGTGGCGACATGCATCAGACGATTCACGAAGCGCAAATCGCTGTCATCATAAGTCATGTGCGGCGGATGTACTTCCGGCTATGGTGCGGGTGCGCGGGGCGAAACAGGAGGAGTTTCGCCATGTCCCAGTTGAGTGGTATCGTGAGTCTGTTCCTGATCGCGGCGGCGTTTCTGACGTCGTGCGACAATCAGCAATCGCCACCCAAGGCAGCAGGGCCGCTATCGGGCTTGCATGCCAGCGAATAGGCGCTGAATCGAATCCAAAAGGCCCCGTCTGAAACGGGGCCTTTTGTTTCCCAGGCGTCAATGCCAGTAAGGCGTGACCTTGTAATAATCATAGGACGCGTCGCGCGCCGTCTCGCCATCGGCGCCGGCCAGTTCATTGATCGAATAAGCGGGTGCTGCCTTCAGCTGTTCCTTGGAGAACGGAACGACATAGCCACCCTTGTCCTCGTCATAGTCGAGGCTGGCCCACGGAATGGCGTGGTACTTCTCGCCGATGCCGAGAAAACCGCCGAAACCTATCACCGCGAACATGATGCCGTTCGAGGTCTTGTCGAGCATGATGTCCTCGATGCTGCCGATGCTCCTGCCCTCGGTGTTGTAGACGGACGTGCCGATGACGCGCGAAGCGGCAATGGCTTCGGTGTGGCCTGTCTGGGTTGTCATGATGTGCTCCTCATTGTCGTTGATCTAAGCTTTGACAATGAGGGGCGCGGGCGAAAGTTCCCGACTTTTTCGGCGGCAGCCGGTTACTCCGCGAGGATGAAGGTGACCTTCATGTTGACGCGATAGGCAGCGATCTTGCCGTCCTCGACGACGATCTTCTGGTCCTGGATCCAGGCGCCTTCGACGTTCTTCAAGGTCTTTGCGGCACGCGCAATCCCCTTCTCGATGGCGTCCTGAAAGCTCTTCTTCGACGATGAGGTGATTTCGGTGACGCGGGCGACAGACATGGCTTCCTCCTGCCAAAACGCTCATTTGCGAGGCGAGCGTACAGCCGGCTTATGTCTTCCACAAGCGCCGGGGTCATGGGGCCATTGTCAGTAACCGACGCTGGAACGCCCGTGGGACGTTTCAGTGACCCTTGGCGATACGATCGAATGCCATCAATCTTTCCAGCAGTGCCGGCATATCCTTCAGCGGCACCATGTTCGGACCATCGGAAGAGGTCGAATTGTCAGGATCCTGGTGGGTCTCGATGAACACGCCGGCCACACCAACGGCGACAGCCGCCCGGGCCAGCGTCTCGACAAAGCGACGCTCGCCACCCGAGGAGCCGCCCTGTCCACCCGGCTGCTGAACCGAATGCGTGGCGTCGAAGATCACCGGCGCGCCGATCTCGGCCATGATTGGCAGAGCGCGCATGTCGGACACCAGCGTGTTGTAGCCGAACGACGCGCCGCGTTCCGTGGTCAAGACATTGGCGTTGCCGGAACCGGTGATCTTGGCAACCACGTTCTTCATGTCCCAGGGAGCCAGGAACTGCCCCTTCTTCACGTTGATCACCTTGCCGGTCCTGGCGGCGGCGACCAGCATGTCGGTCTGGCGCGACAGGAAGGCCGGAATCTGCAGGACATCGACATGCGGCGCGACGATCGCGCACTGTTCCTCGGTGTGGACATCGGTCAGCACCGGCAGCGAAAATTCCTTGCGCAGTTCATCGAAGACGGGAAGTGCCGCTTCCATGCCCGCACCGCGCGTCGCCGACAGCGAGGTGCGGTTGGCCTTGTCGTAGCTGGTCTTGTAGACAAGGCCTATTCCAAGCTTGCCGGTCAGTTCCTTCAGCGCGCCGGCCATGTCGAAGGCATGCTGGCGCGATTCAAACTGGCAAGGACCAGCGATCAGCGACAAGGCCGCGTTGTTGTCGAAGACGACATTGCCGACGGTTACCGACGAATTGGGCGCCAGGGGCTTGCTCATTGGATCTCCCGGAAGATGAAAGCCGCGCCCTGTCCGGATGCCGGCTGCACGACAATATCATTGCCCGCTATATCGTGTTTGACGGAGTTGGCTGCAAGCAGCCTCGAGGTGATATCGGCGCTGGGAACCGAAAAGACCACTGCGGCGAAGCGTAGGTCCGTCGGCGCGCCGGCCGGCAAGCCAAAGCGTGCGATGAAAGACGCAGGGTCAAGCACACTCAAGGTTGCGTTCGGCAAGTGAAACGCGACGCCTGGCCCACCGGCGTTCGGATCGTCCACCGCCAAGGAAATCAGCCGGTGCTGGTCGGCAGGCCGGTCGCTAACCGCCACGATCTCGACAATTCCCGTGACGCCGTTGGCGTGCGCCTGCAAGGCCGTCCGATCCACTTTCGGCGCGTTGACCCGTTCGCAAGCAAACAGGAAAGCATCCGTAGCCTTGCTGCTCGATGCGAAAGCGAGCTTGAACGATGCAATGTCGCTTTTACCCGCCGTGTCGGTGAACGCGCGCGAAAAGCTCAGCATGTCTCCCGCGGAGATGCCGGCTTCGACATAGCGTGCCCGGTCGGCATCTGCGTTGCTGGTCCCCAGGACCACGGCGGAAAACCCCTCGTCACCGTGCCTGTTGCGATAGATACGGTCGCGCGCGACGAAAACATTGCCCTCGGCAATGGCCGCCGTCGTGGCCTGTTCGTCGCCGACCGCGAGCGGCTCGAGATAAGTGCCGTCGGCGAGGAAAACACAACAGTTTTCGGTCCCGAAGGGATGAATGCCGGTCGGGGCAACCACGAAGCCAAGCGCGGTGAGCCGGGCTCGTGCCACATCGAGGTTCTGTGTCGGCAGCACCAGATGATCGAGCGGATGAGTGCCGGCGGCTGTTGTTCGGTTCATGCAGGCGCGATGTGCATCATTCCGCAAACCTGTTCAAGTCTCAATCAGGCACCGGCCACGACATCGGCGGAATAACGCAGCTCGCGCAATGGTTTGACCTTGCTGGTCGTCTGCCCATAGAGTGGGTGCGCCTTGTAGGCGGCCAACGCCGCGTCATCAGCGAACTCTGCATAGACGACCACATCGATCTCGTCCGACAGCGGGTCGACCTTTGTGTTGATGGTCACCTCGAAGAGGCTGGAATGGGGAATGTTGCCGAGCGCCTGCAGGCCGGTGCGAACGGCCTCCACATCCTCTTTACGCCGCGCGCTGAAGAAAACGATATGCCGGATCAACGCCGCCTCCTCGATCGAAAGCGCGTCGGGCGACGCGCTTCACGTCTTTGTCTTTATGCATCTCGTTGCCCAAGACCGGGGCCACTTTTGGACGACATGCATTAAGTGCCGGGGTCTTTTGTGACGACAGGACGGCCGCGTCAATCGACAAGGATGTCGCGGCAGCGCCTCATGCGGATGGGCGCTAGGTTTTGCCGGTGATGGACCGCACGACGTGCGTGACACCCCTTACCGCCGTGTCGAGATACCGGCCCTGATTGTAGAGGCCGTCCCAGATCAGGAAAAAGGTGACGGCAGCAATGACGATCACATAACGCATGGCTAAAACTATCGCACAAGCACGGTTGCAACCATAGGCGTTTTAGGCCTGTTCGGCCTTTGCTGTGTAAAAGCCAGATCCACGACGGCGAGTGCCCTCCACTTGGCACAGCCCGGGTTGCGGCCTGCCTCTTGATGTTCCCCCTCATGACGTGGAAGATTGTCGCAGGGATTCACTGGGTAGCGCTGAAGCTCTGGCCAAAGGGCACGCGCTTTCGTTCGAGCCCGCCTGTCACCGAAACCGGTCAACTGCCGGGATCAGGCAATGGCGTTCGAACCCGGCGAATGAACCGCGAGAACCGAGGTTCGGCAATTTGCGCCGACACCACGGAAGCGCAGGGGCGTGAGATGACAAACAAGGAACATCATGGTCTGGCGTTGAGCGACGCGGTCAGGCTGGATGAATTCAATTTCGCCGAGATCGTCAAGGGCTTGCCGGCGAAGGCGCGCATGGTGCTGTCGGCGGCGATGAACCTGCCGCGCGGATCGCTGAAGGTCAGGATGCCGGACGGACGCGCCGTGCTGGTCGGTGGCAAGGGACCGGGCCCAGACGCCGAACTGGTGCTCAAGAACTGGCGCTTGCCCGGCCGTGCCTTTTCCGGCGGCACGATCGGCCTTGCCGAATCCTACATGGACGGCGATTGGGAAAGCCCTGACGTCACCAGCTTCCTGGAGCTGTTCGTGGTCAATTCGGCCATCGGCGAACGCGTTGCTGGCGGCGCCAGCTGGCTCATCAACACCGTCCAGCGCATCAGGCACTGGTTCAACGAGAACACACGCACCGGCTCGAAGCGCAATATTACGGCGCATTACGATCTCGGCAACGCCTTCTACAAGGAATGGCTCGATCCGAGCATGACCTATTCCTCGGCACTCTATGCCACCGGTGCCAACGACCTCGAAAGCGCCCAGGCCGCCAAATATCGCGCACTGGCCAAGGATACGGGGATCGGACCGAAGGATCACGTGCTGGAGATCGGCTGCGGCTGGGGCGGCTTCGCCGAATTCGCGGCTCGCGAGATCGGCTGCCGTGTGACCGGGCTGACGATCAGCCGCGAGCAGCACGACTTCGCCAAGGCGCGCCTCGCCAAGGCCGGGCTTGCCGACAAGGTCGACATCAAGCTGCAGGATTATCGCGACGAAACCGGCACCTATGACCGTATCGCCTCGATCGAAATGTTCGAGGCGGTCGGCGAGAAGTACTGGCCGGTGTTCTTCGGCAAGATGAAGGCCTGCCTGAAGCCTGGCGGCACCGCGGGCCTGCAGATCATCACAATCAACGAAGCCGCCTACGACACCTATCGCGCAAGGCCGGATTTCATCCAGCGCTATGTTTTCCCGGGTGGCATGCTGCCGACGCCGTCGATCCTGAAGGCACTCGGCAACGATCATGGGCTTGCCCATCTGCGCGAGCGCGTGTTTCCGGACGACTACGCGCGCACGCTCGCCGAATGGCGCCAGCGGTTCCGGGCGTCATGGGAAAAGATCGTCCCGCTCGGCTTCGACGACCGCTTCAAGAAGCTCTGGGAATTCTACCTGCATTATTGCGAGGCCGGCTTCCGTGCCAGCTACATCGACGTGCGCCAGGTGGTCTACAAGGCATAGGTCCACGCTGCCGTGGCGGCGCGGACTCGAGTCTGTATGGCGCCAATCAGAGAAGGATTCGGTATTTCGCAAATCCCGCTTCGCCCTCTCCTACCGGCTCGATCTTCAGCGACTTCACCTTGGCAATGAAATCCTTGGCCCTGGCGCCGGTTTCGAACACGACGCTGGTTCCAGGCAGCGGCGCGAATGACCAGTTGTCATCCGCCGACGGGTTGATCGTGCCCTGGCTGACGATATAGCGAACGATGACGTCGCGATTGGTGTCCGGCGCCTCGTAGATGATCTTCGAGGCATTGATGTCCGGGAAATTGCCGCCGCCGCCGGCACGGTAGTTGTTAGTCGCAACGACGAATTTCTGCTTGGAATCAATCGGTTTGCCAGCAAACATCAGGTCGACGATGCGGTTGGCGCCGGCATTCGCCAGTCCGCCCTTGGCATCGTATTTCGGCGGATGCGACAGGTCTATCTTGTAGGTGACGCCGTCGATGACGTCGAAGTTGTAGGACGGGAAGTCGGTGTTGATGAGGGCCTGGTCGGGCTTGCCTGGCTCGATCCGGTTGAAGATGCCGGCCGACATTTCCAGCCATTCCTTGACCTGCGCGCCGGTGATTTCGACGGCCCGCACGGTGTTCGGATAGAGGTAGAGGTCGGCGACGTTCTTGATGGCGATATCGCCAGCCGGCACGTCGGTATAGTAGTCGGCGCCGCTGCGTCCGCCGGCCTTGAAGGGTGCGGCGGCCGACAGCAGCGGCACGTCCTTCCATTGCGTGTTCTTGAGAATATCCTTCAGGTACCAGGTCTGCGCCTGGCTGACGACCTGCACCGACGGGTCGTCGGCGACCAGCGCGAAATAGGAATAGAGCGGCGCCGAGGTCTTGCCGACGGGACGGCGCACATAGGCCAGAGTTGCCTGGTGGTCCTGTTCGAGTGCCGCGATGATGCGCTTGTCATCGGGGACGATCGGCTTGGCCTTGTTGTCGACGCGTTCGAAGATCGGCCGCACCTCGGAGGTCGCGGAAACGACCTTCCATTTCGACCCGTCGCGCTCCAGCATCAGGTCGATCAGCCCCATATGCGAGCCCCAGAAGCCGCCCATCACGGCGGGCTTACCCTGCAGTGTGCCTTTTTGCGTGTCGACGCCGTCCAGCGACTGGAAATCCTTCTTGCCGGGAAAGACCAGATGCTGGTGGCCGGTGAATACAGCATCGATGCCGTCGACACCGGCGACAAAGAACGATGCGTTTTCCATCATGTCGCCCTGCTTCACGTCGATGCCGGAATGTGAGAGCGCAATCACGATGTCGGCGCCTTCCTCCTTCATCTGCGGCAGCCAGGCCTTGGCCGTCTCGACGATGTCGCGAGTCTTGACGTTGCCCTCCAGATTCTTGAGATCCCAGACCATGATCTGCGGCGGCACGAAGCCGATGATGCCGATCCTGATCGGCTGCTCGGCGCCTGACCCGTCCTTGATCTTCTTGTCGAGGATGACATAGGGCTTGAGATAAAGCTTGTCGTCGCGCGGGTTCGCGGCAAGCTCGATGCCACGGATCAAATTGGCGCAGACGAAGGGGAAATTGGCGCCAGCCAGCACCTTGTCCATGAACGACAGGCCGTAGTTGAACTCGTGGTTGCCCAGCGTCGAGCATTCGTAGCCGAGCAGGTTCATGGCCTTCATGATCGGATGCAGGTCGCCATCCTTCATGCCCCTCTCATAGGCGATGTAGTCGCCCATCGGATTGCCCTGCAGCAGGTCGCCATTGTCGATGAGCATCGAATTGACGGCTTCCTTGCGCACTGCGTCGATCAGGGAAGCCGTGCGCGACAGGCCCATCGTGTCGTTCGCTTTGTCGGCGTAGTAATCGTAAGGCAGCACGTTCACATGGATGTCGGTGGTTTCCATGATCCGAAGATGGGCCTGGTTGGCCTGGGCGCGGGCGGAGAACGGATGCAGCATGATGATCGCTCCTGCGGCGGCGGCACCGCCAAGGAGATCGCGGCGGGAGACGGGATGGAGCAGTCGAGACATGTTTTCTCCTTCGACGACGTGACAAGCCTACCCCGAAGCGAACTTCGCGCTGAAACCCATCCGAGTCCATTCAAGAAGTCGAGCGCATAACGCCGCCACTCGATCAGCAACAGATGACGTGCGGATGAACGGTCTGGGGTCAGCCCTTGTCGTCGTCGCCCTGGGTGATCAGCCGCGCGCTGCGCTGGCCCGTCGCGTAGATCCATAGCCAACTCAGTGAAACCGCAAGCCGGTTGCGAAAGCCGATCAGGAAATAGATGTGGGCTATGCCCCACAGCCACCATGCCGCCCAGCCGGTCAGCTTGATCCAGCCGAAATCGATCACGGCGGCGCGCTTGCCGATCGTGGCGAGGTCGCCGTCATGCCGGTAGCCGAACGGCCGCGGGCTGGCGTCGCCGGCAAGCCGCGCCTTCACCGTGGCGGCGACGTGCCGGCCCTGCTGCTTGGCGGCCGGCGCCACACCGGGAACGGGCCGCCCGTCCGGCCGCAGGACATGCGCGGCATCGCCGACGACGAAAATCTCCGGGCTGCCCGGCACGCTCAAGTCAGGCTCGACGAGTACCCTGCCCGCCCGGTCCGCCGCCGCGCCTAGCCATTCGGCGGCAGGCGAGGCGGCGACGCCCGCTGCCCACAGGATAGTGCCTGCTGCCAGGTGCTTGTCGCTGAAGACCACGCCCTCTGCGTCGCACCGCGTAACCGCCCTGCCGAGTTCGATGGTCACGCCGAGCCGCTCGAGCGCCTTCATCGCGTAGTCGGAAAGTTTCGGTGCGAAATTGGCCAGAATTCGGTCGCCGGCCTCGATCAGCACGACACGCGTTTGCCGTGTATCGATGTTGCGGAATTCACCGCGCAGCGTGTCATGCGCCAATTCGACGATGGTGCCGGCAAGCTCGACGCCGGTCGGCCCGCCACCGACGATCGCAATGGTCAGCAGCGCCTGGCGCTTGGCGGGATCGGTCTCCCGCTCGGCCTGCTCGAAGGCCAGCAGAATGCGCCGCCGAACCGTGGTGGCATCCTCCAGCGTCTTCAGGCCGGGCGCGAAAGGTTCCCATTCGTCGTGGCCGAAATAGGCATGGCGCGCGCCGGTGGCGAGCAACAGCGTGTCGTAGGCGACAGCACTGCCATCCTCGAGCAGCACGCGTTTGCCGGCGCGATCGACGCCGACGACATTGGCAAGCAGCGTCGTCACATCCTTGCGCTTGCGCAGGAGGTGGCGGACCGGCCATGCAATTTCGGACGTCGCCAGCGCCGTGGTCGCCACCTGGTAGAGCAGCGGCTGGAAGAGGTGATGATTACGCTTGTCGATCATGGTGATGCGGACCGGCGCACCGGCAAGCGCTCGGGTGAATTCGAGACCGCCAAAACCCGCGCCGACAACAACGACATGATGGCTGGCCTGGTTCATCTCATTCACCGCTAACGGGCAAGATTGCCTAGGCTAGATGTAGGTACTTTTGTGCATCGCAGCAACGCGGGGTGGTGCCTGAGACTCGTCGTCCTATGTCGTGAACGCACATGTCGTATCGTGTTACGAGGTATAGCGTGATCAAATACGCGATGAGGTAAAGCATGGCTAACGATCATGACGACCAAGGTCCGGCGCAATATGCCTCTCCTCCCTGCTTCATGCATGAACTCGATCCCGCGTTTCAGACACCACTAACCGACTGGACCGACGTCCGGCGCTGGCGCAAGGCCGAGCGCGAACGCCTGATCGCCGCGCGTCTCGCCGTTTCGGCCGACGCGCGAACGGTGATGTCGCAGCGCATTGCGCAAGGTCTCGACGCAATCGTCAGCGAGATCGCCGGCCGCATGGTCAGTCTCTACTGGCCGTTTCGCGGCGAGCCAGACCTGCGCCCATGGATGGCGTCCGTCAATGCGCGCGGCGGCCGCACCGCCCTGCCCGTCGTCATCGAGAAAGGTCAGCCGCTGATCTTTCGCCCCTACGCGCCGGGCGACCGGCTGGAAAAAGGTGTTTGGAATATCCCGATCCCGGCCGAGGGCGATCCAGTGCTGCCGGACATCGTCATTGCGCCAATCGTCGGTATCGATCCTGGAGACTATCGCCTGGGCTATGGCGGCGGGTTCTTCGATCGCACGCTGGCGGCGATGCCGTTCAAGCCGCTGGTGATCGGCGTCGGCTACGAACTGCAGCGCATCGCCACCATCTACGCGCAGCCGCACGACATCCCGATGGATCGGATCGTCACGGAGGCCTAAGAGCCTGTTTGGAGAATGAGACCGGCTGGATTTCTGTTTCGCGCGAAGCAGCGCAAATGCCATGTGACAAAAATCCGACTTGGTCGATAAATAGTCTGATCCTTAAGGGAACCATGCCGCGGCGTTTCGACATGCGCTCCGGGCGGATCCAACAGTGTCCGGTAGCTCCTAGGATTGGCTGCGTCACAACGGATGATAAGATGGTCGGACGAACCATAGCGGCTGCCCTTGCAATTGCGTTTTCCTTTTCGCCTTCGCAGGCGCAACCACGGCATCGTTTACCGAGCGGCTATAAATGGGGCCGCTGCCTGCTTACTGTTGACGGTCAGACTCGCATATCCGGAAGATGCTCCTATCAAATCGAGAAGGGCGGCGATTTTAATATCCAGGGGCCTCGGCAAGTTTTTGCAGGTATCGACTATCCTGATACGCATAGTGGGGCCGGTGAAATGTCCAAAGATTACTGGGCAGTTGTATACAAGGACGGTGATCGTTGGGAAGGCTATAGCAACTCGGACGTTTCCGAAACTCACGGTGACGAACGCTGGGAAGACCTTCGCCGCGAAGGCGCATGCTATGTTGGGAAGGACGTCCGGGTATGCCTTTGGCGTTAAGCCATTTCCGGCTTCATGCCCATCGCCGTGCGGTCGACGATCTCACGCAAGGCGAATGACGAGTTGATCTTGGTCACATGCGGCATCGCCGACAGCCATTCCTTGTGGATGCGCTCATAGTCGACCAGATCCTTGGCCGCGATGCGCAGGATGTAATCATATTCGCCTGACATCAGATGGCAGGACAGGACGTTGGGGCAGCGCTTGATCGCCGCCTCGAAATCCGACAGCGTCTTCTCGAACTGTCCCGACAGGGAAATATGCACGATCGCCGTCATCTGGTGGCCGAGTGCGGCATTGGACAGCCGGGCATGGTAGCCGCGGATGGTTCCGGATTTCTCTAGATTGTCGAGCCGGCGCGAACAGGCTGACTGCGACAGGCCAACCTTTTCGGCCAGTGCAGCATTCGGTATCCTGCCATCCTTCTGCAAAGTCTCGAGTATGGCGATATCAATCCTGTCGAGCGGCATTTTTCGTGAATCCTGCGAATATCCCACTGTTTCGCGCAACGATTATCGAAACCGGGCTCTTCGCGCAAGCGCATTCGCAAACACCTGCGCAGCGATTCGTGGTTCACTCCACCTATACAGGGAACGAGCCCAAAAGGGCCGGATCAGGAGAAGAACATGCGCGTCGGCTGCCCCAAGGAAATCAAGAACCACGAATATCGCGTCGGCCTCACGCCCGGCTCGGTCCGCGAATATGTCGCCCACGGCCATGAAGTGCTGGTCGAGACCGGCGCCGGCGCCGGCATCGGCGCTGATGACAATGCCTATCGCGCCGCTGGTGCGACAATCGCCAAGACGGCTGCCGATGTGTTCGCCAAGTCGGACATGATCGTCAAGGTCAAGGAGCCGCAACCCAACGAATGGGCGCAGCTTCGCGAAGGCCAGATTCTCTATACCTATCTTCACCTGGCTCCGGATCCGGAGCAGACCAAGGGCCTGCTCGCTTCCGGCGTGACAGCAATAGCCTACGAGACCGTGACCGACGACCGTGGTGGCCTGCCGCTGTTGGCGCCGATGTCGGAAGTCGCCGGACGACTGTCGATCCAGGCTGGTGCCACGGCGCTGCAGAAGGCCAATGGCGGCCGTGGCGTGCTGCTCGGCGGCGTGCCCGGCGTGCTGCCCGGCAAGGTCACCGTGCTCGGTGGCGGCGTCGTCGGCCTGCATGCTGCCAGGATGGCGGCGGGTCTTGGCGCCGACGTCACCATCATCGACCGCTCGATCCCGCGCCTGCGCCAGCTCGACGACCTCTTTGCCGGCCGGGTGCACACGCGTTACTCGACCGTCGAGGCGCTCGAGGAAGAGTGCTTCTCGGCCGACATCGTCGTCGGCGCCGTGCTGATCCCCGGCGCCGCGGCGCCGAAGCTCGTCACGCGGGAAATGCTGTCCGGCATGAAGAAAGGTTCCGTGCTGGTCGACGTCGCTATCGACCAGGGTGGCTGCTTCGAGACCTCGCACGCCACCACCCATGCCGAGCCAACCTACGAGGTTGACGGTGTCATCCATTACTGCGTCGCCAACATGCCCGGCGCGGTACCGGTGACGTCGGCCCACGCGCTCAACAACGCGACGCTTCATTATGGCCTGCAGCTTGCCGACAAGGGCCTGAAGGCGCTGGTCGATGACCACCATCTGCGCAATGGCCTCAATGTCCACAAGGGTAAGATCACCAACCGCGCGGTCGCCGAGGCGCTCGGCTACGAACTGGTTGAGCCGAAAGCCGTTCTCGCGGCCTGATTCTACTTCAGAATTCCTCCGTCAGCCCGCCGGTTCATGCCGGCGGGTTTTTTCTTGACGCGAAGGTTTTCTTGAGCGCGAGGCTGGGCAACAAAAAAGCGGAGCCAAAGCCCCGCTTCCTCGATATCGAGATTTTGCCGCCGGTTCATCCGCGGTCGGCAAATCGATCGACAATGGCTTTCTAGCGCGATTGTGCGACGGGAGTACGACAAGCCCTCGCCCAGCGCTCCAATGCCTCAGACGCGCTCGATGCGGCACTGGTAGCAATTGTTGCGCGCCGAGCGGACATGGACGTAGGCGATATCGTCGTGCTCGAAGAGGGCCTCGGCTCGCGCTGTAATTGCTGCGGTCGGAATGACACCGCCGCTGCCGTAGACGATACGATTATCCCTGCCGTAGCCGCGCACGATGTAGTCAGGACTTTCGAGAATCTCGGGTAGCACCTCGCTCTCGGCGGCACGGTCGCATTCTTCGGCATGCAGGAAGATCGGCCCGGTTTCGGCATAGGGCTGGAGCTCCGGGAATGGCCGATAGGCCAGAACGAGGTAAGCGTCGCCAGCGGCGATGTTCTTCAGACAATGCCGGCAAGGCATGCCGTCGCCGTCGGAAATCTTTCGTTCTGCCGTTTGGCCGTAGGCATCTGAGCCGCCGTGCTGCAATGCCCTGACATCCTGGGTCGGCAGCGCTTTGAACTGAATGGTCATGGTAGGATCTCCGGTGTTGTCGACCGGAAATTATGCCCTCAAGCTCGCGCTTCCCACCCGATTCCTGCGCGGTGGCGGATGCTTCGGATTTTTAGCTGATGTCACGGCCGCATGACGCTGGCCGAGCGTTCTCCGAAGGGCAGCGGATGCACGATTTCCTTCTTTTGCGCCACCGGCGCAAAGCCGAGCTTTTGGTAGAGCGGCAAAGCCGCCGGATGATCGAGCGTGCAGGTCTGCACCGTCACCCGCTTCGGTCCGTATGACCACGCCGCTGCGATCGCCGCCCCCAGGAACCAGCGGCCGATGCCTTGCCCGGTCGCATGTTCCATCATGCCGAAATAGGCGAGCTCGACTTCTTCCGGCAAATGCGGCTTGAGGTCGAAGAAGCCGGCCGGCGCACCGTCGAGGTAGAGCACCCTAATGTCGCGGTCCTCGCGGTGGATGCCGGCCGAAAGCTCCTCGTCATCCAGCCTCAGCACATTGACCCAGTGCCATTTGCGTCCCACCCGATCCATCAAATAGCGGTAGAAATGGAGGGGAATGTCCTTGGTCTTCAGCAGCGCGACCTGACGGTTGTAAGGCACCGGCGGCGAATAGGCCGGCGGCACGTGCATTTCGAGGAACGTGACCGTAACATCGATGTCTTCCAGCGCGCCGTTTTCCATCGTCTTCATTCCTTGCCGGTCACGACGGGCGTGTCGGAGAGCCCACCCCACTCCGTCCAGGAACCGTCGTAAAGTTTGTTGTCGGTGTGGCCAAGCGTTTCCAGCGCCAGCGTCGCCACCGCGGCTGTAATGCCGGAACCACACGAGGTGACGACGGGTTTCGACAGATCGATGCCGGCCGCCTCGATCACCTTGCGCAAGCGGTCCTTCGACAAGAGCTCGCCATTTTCCGACAGCGCCGAGTAGGGCAGATTGCGCGCGCCAGGCATGTGGCCGGAACGGATACCGGCGCGGGGTTCGGGCTCCGTGCCGGCAAAGCGGCCCGGTCCACGGGCGTCGGCGATCTGGCTTTCCCCGGTATCGACGATCCGGCGCATGTCGGCGAGGCTGGCGACGCGACCGGCGTCGAAATCAGCATGAAACACACTTGGCGCGATCCTGGTCGGTTCGGCCGTCACCGGTCGGCCGGCCGCTTTCCAGCTATCGAAGCCGCCGTCCAGAATATAGGTCTGGAAGACGCCCATCACCCGGAACATCCACCACGCCCGAGGCGCCGAGAAAAAGCCCGGACCATCATAGATGACGATGGTGTCGTCGGCCGAAACGCCCATCGATCCGACATATTGGGCAAAATGCTGCGGTGACGGCAGCGTATGCGGCAGCGGCGAATCCGGGTCCGAAACCGCGTCCTGGTCCAGAAACCGTGCGCCCGGAATGTGGGCCGCGCCGTATTCGCCGCGCGCATCGCGCTTTTGCGCCGGCAGATACCAGGATGCGTCGATGATCGTCAGGCCCGGCTCGCCGAGGCGCTGCTGCAGCCAATCCGCGTCGACGGTGAAAGGACTGTCCTCGGCCATTTTCTCTCCTGCTCGCCGTTTGGCGGTGATTGTCCGATTAAAGTGCGTCGCGTTGAAGTGGATTCAAGCGACGCGCTTTAAGTCTTTGTTCTTATGCATGTCGTTTACCCAACATCGAGGCCACTTTCTTGGGCGACATGCATCAGGTCGCCGGCATTGGGCCGAAGCGGATGCGGAAGCGTCTGTTTTCACGGCCCTTCTTCTCGATCTTGCCGATATGGATTTCGCCGACCTCACCAGTGCTTTTGACATGGGTGCCGCCGCAGGGCTGGCTATCGACCGAAGCGTTATCACCGATGCAGACCAGGCGGATCTTGCCGGTGCCAACCGGCGGCCGGACGTTCTTGGATTTCACCAGGCCCGGGTTAGCGGCCAGCTCCTCGTCGCTGATCAGCCTGGTGAAGATCGGGTGATCGGCCCGCACCAGATCCATCAGGCTCGCCGTTACGTCTTCCCTGGTGAAGCTGGCGTCGGGAATATCGAAATCGACGCGGCTGTCATCCTCGGAAACGGACGCACCGGTGATCGGGAACGGGCAGACCACAGTGAGCAGGTGGCAGGCCGCGTGCATGCGCATCAAAAGATGCCGGCGCTCCCAGTCGATCGCCAGGCTCAAGCGTTCACCGACCTCTGGAACCCTCTGCTGAACCGCCGGGACATGGATGATCTCGTCCTTGGTCTCGCCCGTAATGGTGGCGGCGATGGCGATGCGGCTGCCGTCGGCGCGCTCCAGATGACCGATATCGCCCGGCTGGCCGCCCGATGTGGCGTAGAAGATCGTCCTGTCGAAAATGATGCCGCCGCGGTCGTTGACGGCAATGATTGTGGCGTCCGCTGTCCGCAGATAGGCGTCGTCGCGAAACAGCGCTTCGGTCCTGTGCGCCATCACGCGACCTTTTCGAACGGCACAGAAATCGTGCTCCGCTGCTCCATCCAGCCCGGTATCGGCAGGTTCTTCTCGCGCAGGAATTCCGGGTTGAACAGCTTCGATTGATAGCGCGTGCCATAGTCGCAAAGAACGGTCACGATGGTGTGGCCGGGACCCAGTTCGCGCGCCAGCCGGATCGCGCCGGCTATGTTGATGCCGGTCGAGCCGCCGACGCAAAGGCCTTCTTCCTGGATCAGGTCGAAGACGATCGGCAGCGCATCCTCGTCCGGGATCTGGAACGAAAAATCCGGCGTGAAGCCATCGAGATTGGCGGTGATGCGCCCCTGCCCGATGCCTTCGGTGATCGAGCTGCCTTCGGACTTCAACTCACCGCTGGTGTAGAAACTGTAGAGCGCGGCCCCCAGCGGATCGGCCAGCGCGACCTTGACGTCCTGGCGCCTGGCCCTCAATCCGAAGGCGACGCCGGCCAGCGTTCCGCCCGAACCGACCGCCGAGACAAAACCGTCGACCTTGCCGCCGGTCTGGTTCCAGATTTCCTCCGCCGTGGTGCGGATATGGCCGTCACGGTTGGCGACATTGTCGAACTGGTTGGCCCAGATGGCGCCGTTCGGCTCAGTCCGCGCCATCTGCTCGGCCAGCCGCCCGGACAATTTCACGTAATTGTTGGGGTTCTTGTAAGGCACCGCGGGCACCTCGATCAGCTCGGCGCCGAGCAGTCTGATGGTGTCCTTCTTTTCCTGGCTTTGCGTGTCTGGAATGACGATGACCGTGCGGTATCCCAGCGCCTTGGCGACCAGCGTCAGCCCGATACCGGTGTTGCCGGCCGTTCCCTCGACGATCACACCGCCGGGCCTCAGCAGCCCGCGCTGCTCGGCGTCGCGGATGATGAACAGGCCGGCGCGATCCTTGACCGACTGGCCTGGATTCATGAACTCGGCCTTGCCCAGGATCTCGCAGCCGGTTTGTTCAGACGCTTTGTTGAGGCGGATCAGAGGCGTGTTGCCGATCGCGTCGATCACAGAACGGGGCATTCAGGATTCCTTGTGCAGCTGTGCCGAAACCGTAGAAACCCGAAGCTTCGGTTTCAAGGCAAGAATTTGTCTGGACCAGTCGCATTTGCGGCATTGTTATCGCGGCCGACGCTTCTCAATATCGCCTTCATGCGCCACAGTTCATTTCCTCACTGTGATGAAAGCACTCTTTTCATTCGATTTCTTCATCGCTAGAGCAAGGTACGAGCAAGTCGACAGGGCGCAGCATGACACTCTATCGGGCCAATCCGAAGCACGGCGTCGCCTGGATCACGGGCGGCAGCAGCGGCATTGGCCGTTCGCTGGCCAGGGATCTTGCGGCCCAGGGCTATACCGTCGCGGTGACGGCGCTCGACGACGATCCGATCGACACGCTTGTCGTCGAGACCGCGCAGATGCCGGGCAGTGTCACGGCCTTTCCCTGTGATGTCACCGACGAGCCGCGCATGGCAAGGACGGTCGCCACGATCGAGAAGGAACTCGGGCCTATCGTGCTCGCCGTCTTCAATGCCGGGAACTACATTTCGACGCCGGGTGAAAATCTTGTCGTCAACGACTTTCGCCGGTCCTTCGATGTCAACTATTTCGGCATCATCAACGGCCTGGTGCCGGTCATCCAGCGCATGCGTGTGCGGGCGCGCGGCCACGTCGTGCTGGTCGGCTCGGTCACCGCCTATTTCGGCTGGCCGACCACGGCCGCCTATGGCGGCACCAAGGCGGCGATCAACATCCTGGCCGAGTCGCTGAGATACGACTTCGACAAGATGAATGTGCGTGTCCAGGTGATCAACCCGGGCTTCATCGACACCGCTCTTACAGAGAAGAACATGCTGCCGATGCCGGGGCTGATGCCAGTTAGCCGCGCGACGCGCCGCATGGCGCGGGGCATCAAATCCGGCGGCTTCGAAGTCACCTTCCCGCGCCGGCTGAGCTGGCCCCTGAAAGTGCTCAGCCTGCTGCCGAGGCCGTTGTGCAGAGGGGTGATCGGCCTCATGACCAACTGGAAGGCGCGGCCGCTGCACTACGACCACAAGCCCCAAAGCGAATAGAACGCCATCGAGATTGGCAGGCTCCCTCTCCGGGGCATGGCGTTGCCTGATGGTGACCGCCGCCATAGGTTGAGAAATTGTTCTTTGGAGTCTGCGATGGGGCGACGGATCGTGCTTGCTGTGCTTGGCCTTGTCGTTGTCCTCGCACTGGCTTTCGTGCTTGGCCCGCGCGTACCCGTCGACACCACGATCCGTTTCGATCCCTCGGTCATCGGCGACGATCCGCAGGCCTATGTGGCGAAGAGAGAGGCCGCCATACCCGGAATCCGTGACGGGCTGGAGAAAGAGATCGTCTGGGCCAATCCGATGGTGCATGCCAGGACGCCGCTGTCGATTGTCTATATCCACGGCTTTTCCGCATCGAAGGGCGAGGTCCGCCCGCTGTCGGACGAGGTGGCCGACCAGCTCGACGCCAATCTGTTCTACACCCGCCTTACCGGTCACGGGCAGGACGGCGCGGCGATGACGCAAGGCAGCGTCAATGCCTGGATCAACGACTATGAGGAGGCACTCGCCATCGGCAGGGCGATCGGGGACAAGGTGATCGTCATCTCGACCTCGACAGGCGGCTCGCTGGCGACATGGGCGGCAACGCAGCCGGGCGCATCGGACGGGGTGGCGGCGATCGCGTTCATTTCGGCGTCAGGGCGTCCGGCGCCGAACTGCTGACCATGCCCTGGGGCAAGCAGATTGCCGAGCTTGTCGGCGGCAAGGAACGCAGCTTTCCGACCCGCAACGCCCTGCACGAGAAATTCTGGACGCACAAATATCCGATGGCCGCGACACTGCCGATGGCGGCGCTGACGGAGCTCGCCTACGCCGCCCCAGTGGAAAAGGCGACCATCCCTGCCCTGTTCATCTTTTCCGATTCCGACAGGGTGGTGCGCGAGGACCGCACCCGAGAAATCGCCGGGCGCTGGGGCGCGCCGCACGAACTGGTGCCGGTCGACGACACTGGCGATCCCGACCACCACGTCATCGCCGGCGACGCGCTGTCGCCTTCGACCACGGCCTATCTCGCGCAAAGGATCGCCGTCTGGGTCGAGGCGGTGGCCAAGTAGCCTCCTGACGAAAAAGAGCGACCGAAGCATCGCTGCGGCCGCCCTTTCCTTGTCAGTCACGGCAATCAGCCAGCCCAGGCTTAACCGATTACAACGCGGTCTGGCTTACGCAGCCCGCGCCGCCGGACGCTTGCCGCCGAAGCGGCGCTTGTTGTTGCCCTTGAAAGGCTTGGCGCCTTCCGGCTTGCGCTCGCCAGCGAAGGCCGGCTTGTCGCCGAAGCGCTTCTTGCCGAAGCCGTTGCCCTTGTTCTCGCCACCCGGCCGCCTGCCGTCACGACGACCATTGCGGTCGTTGCGGTCATTGGCGGGCTCGAAGCGCTCGTTCTTTTCAGCCGGATTGCGCAGCGGATCAGGGCTGCCGAGATGGTCGGCAACGATCGGCAGTTTGGTGCGGATGATGCGCTCGACCTGACGCAGCTTGCTGTTCTCCGAAGGATCGCACAGCGTGATGGCGATGCCGTCCATACCGTTGCGGCCGGTCCGGCCGATGCGGTGGACATAGCTTTCGGCTTCGTCCGGCAGGTCGAAATTCACGACATGGCTGATGCCGGGCACATCGATGCCGCGCGCCGCAATGTCGGTCGCCACCAGAATGCGCACCGAGCCCTCACGGAAATCGTTCAGCGCCTTCTGACGGGCGTTCTGCGACTTGTTGCCGTGGATGACGGCGGCCTTGAAGCCGTCGCGCTCGAGGTCCTTGGTCACCCGGTCGGCACCGTGCTTGGTGCGCGAAAAGATGATGACGGACTTCATCGCCTCGTCGGCAAGCATCGTCGACAGCACCTGGCGCTTCTGCTTGGTGCGGGCAAAGACGACGCCCTGCACGATCTCGGCGGCCGCGGTGCTTTGCGGCGCGACTTCGACGCGGATCGGGTTCTTCAGCAGACCCTTGGCCAGGTCGGCGATTTCATTGGGCATGGTCGCGGAGAACAGCACCGTCTGACGGTCGGGCGCGGTCGCCTTGGCGATGCGCTTGACGTCGTTGATGAAGCCCATGTCGAGCATGCGGTCGCCCTCGTCCAGCACCAGCCACTTGGTGTCGGCAAGCATGAGGTCGCCTTCGCGCACCAGATCGGTCAGGCGACCGGGCGTTGCGATCAGGATGTCGACGCCGGGCGCGACCTTCTTCACCTGGCTGAAGCGCGAGACGCCACCCAGCACAAGTGCGGTCGAGACATGCGCGCCCTTGGCGAGGATCTTGATGGTGTCCTCGATCTGCACGGCAAGTTCGCGCGTCGGCGCCAGGATCAGCGCACGCGCCGTCTTCGGCCGGCGCTTGGTGCCGAGAGCGATGATCTTCGACAGGATGGGCAGCGCGAAGGCAGCCGTCTTGCCGGAACCGGTCTGGGCGATGCCGAAAATGTCACGGCCTTCCATCTGCGGCGGGATCGCCTGCGCCTGGATCGGCTTCGGATCGGTAAAGCCGGCGGCATGGGTCGCCTTGAGCAGCGCACCCGTAATTCCCAGTGCTGCGAAACCGGAGAGTTCCCCAGTTTTGTCAGCAAGCAAAGTGTTTTCGTTGGTCAAAATATTCTTCTTTCACGCGGCCCCTGGCCGCAAACATCAATGGCGGCAGGGCGCAACCTGCCGTCGGATAAATTGTCATGGAACGACAAGGCGGGCGGACGATTTCGTCCACTCGGCTGCGCTGTCGTGCCCGCAGGCATCATGCCACGGGGCTTTTTCGCCACTTTGTGATGTACCGGAAAGAGGGGCCGATATACCGGAAAGAGGGAAAACAGACGCAACCAGTCTCATTTGTCGAGAAGGCCGGATTGTTCCCGGCCCAAGCGCCTATGTCGCCGCATATGGCCCAGTTCGCGGTCAAATGCAAGGGCCGTCATGCTGCAGCGCAACAAAACCACGGCGCAAGCGGTCCTTGCGCTCGCTCGCCCGCACGATTACCACGAAATGCCGCTGGCCTGGGAGGTAACCGATGAAGGACGTGCTGAAGGAACTCGAGCGCCGCCGCGACATCGCCCGCATGGGTGGCGGCCAGGCCCGCATCGATGCACAGCACAAGAAGGGCAAGCTTACCGCGCGAGAACGCATCGAGGTGTTTCTCGACGAGGGCTCGTTCGAGGAATTCGACATGTATGTCGAGCACCGCTCGACCGATTTCGGCATGGAGAAGACCAAGATCGCCGGCGACGGTGTGGTCACCGGCTGGGGCACCGTCAACGGCCGCCCAGTCTATCTTTTCGCCAAGGACTTCACCGTGTTCGGCGGTTCGCTGTCGGAAGCGCATGCCGAAAAGGTCATCAAGGTGCAGGAGATGGCGCTGCGCAACCGCGCGCCGATCATCGGCCTCTACGATGCCGGCGGCGCGCGTATCCAGGAAGGCGTGGCGGCACTGGGCGGCTATGCCGAGATCTTTCAGCGCAACGTGCTTGCCTCCGGTGTCATCCCGCAGATTTCACTGATCATGGGCCCTTGCGCCGGCGGCGATGTCTACTCGCCGGCGATGACCGACTTCATCTTCATGGTGCGCGACACTTCCTACATGTTCGTCACCGGACCGGACGTGGTGAAGACCGTCACCAACGAGACCGTGACCGCCGAGAGCCTCGGCGGCGCCTCCGTCCACACGACGAAATCCTCGATCGCCGACGGCGCCTATGACAATGACGTCGAGGCGCTGCTGCAGATGCGCCGGCTGGTCGACCTGCTGCCCGCCTCCAACACATCGGAGCTTCCGGAGATCGAATGCTATCAGTCGGTCACCGACCATGATCAGTCGCTCGACCGGCTGATTCCCGACAATGCCAACAAGCCGTACGACATCAAGGAGTTGATCCTTAAAGTCGCCGACGAAGGCGACTTCTTCGAGATCCAGCAGAATTTCGCCAAGAACATCGTCACCGGGTTCGGACGGGTCGAGGGCCGCACCGTCGGCTTCGTCGCCAACCAGCCGATGGTGCTGGCCGGCGTGCTCGATTCCGACGCCAGCCGCAAGGCGGCTCGTTTCGTACGCTTCTGCGACTGCTTTTCGATCCCGATCGTCACCTTCGTCGATGTTCCGGGCTTCCTGCCCGGCACGGCGCAGGAATATGGCGGGCTGATCAAGCACGGTGCGAAACTCCTGTTCGCCTATGCCGAGGCCACCGTGCCGAAGATCACCGTCATCACCCGCAAGGCCTATGGCGGCGCCTATGACGTGATGGCGTCAAAGCATCTGCGCGGCGACATGAACTATGCCTGGCCGACGGCGCAGATCGCAGTGATGGGCGCCAGGGGCGCGGTCGAGATCATCTACCGCAAGGACATCGGTGACGCTGAAAAGATCGCAGCCCATACAAAGGCTTACGAAGATCGCTTCCTGTCGCCCTTCGTCGCCGCCGAGCGCGGCTATGTCGATGAGGTGATCATGCCGCACTCGACCCGCCGCCGCATCGCGCGCGCGCTCCGGATGCTGCGCAACAAGGACATGCAGAACCCCTGGAAGAAGCACGACAACATCCCGCTGTGAGGCGCTGATGTCGCGCCTGGTTCTTCACATGGGAACGAGCTTCGGCAGGTTTGCCATTCTGCTTTTTGCCCTGCCGCTTTTCTGCCCTGTCTTGTTGTGGCTGTTGTTGCTCGACCGAAATCCGCTCGCGGTTATCGCGGGCGGGGCTATCGCCATACCGGCCGCAATGCTGGCTTTTGTTCTGTTGATCGGAGCATTGTTTGCCGGCTTTCGCTCCAGCCAGGTCCAAGGCATCTCCCAGCACTCGGCTCCCAAATTATGGGCTGTGTGGGAAGGCGTTGCTGGCAAACATCGTGCCGGTCGAACAACGATCGTGCTGAGCGACAACCTCAACGCCAGTATAGGGGAAGAGCGTCCATTTCTCGGCCTGCTTGGTCGTCGGGTGATCTTGACGGTCGGTCTTCCGTTGCTTGCGGTGACCGACGACAAGGCGTTTGCTGCGATCTTGGCCCATGAGGACGCGCATCTGAGAAACAGAGATACAAACGGCGGACTCAATCTTGCCGAACTCGACAAAAGCTTCGACTTGATCTTCGACTACGCCCCTCCGGGGAGGACCGTTTCCGGCAGTTTGTTTTACTGGTTGCTCAGTCCACTGTCATCCGCCATGGAACGCGAAGGAATACGGTTGTCACGACGGGCGGAGATCGATGCCGATCGTCATGCAGCGACGTCCGGCGATGCATACCAGGCAGCGCGTGCGCTGCTGCTGATCGGCGCAGCCGACGCGTTCTTCGAGCATCGGGTTTATGATCCACTCAAGCGTGAATTGCTTGGCACGATGGTTCCACCTCCTCCACCGCTCGATAGAGTATTGAGGGCAGCCAAGGAACTGACAAGCCACTCCGTCCTGCAAGAGTATGCTCAAAAGGCCTGGGATGCCCCAGACAAACGAAAGTGCCGATCATCCGCCATGGTCCGAACGTCTGGCTGCGCTCGGATATAGCTCGGTCCCTGCGATGGAGCCGGTTTTGGTTTCAGCCCTTTCCAGCCTTTTGAGCAATGAAGTTGTTACCGAGCGCGTTCATCATTTCGATGGTGAATGGACTTCGAAGGTCGCCGACCATCTTGATCGATAAATAGCCACCCGGATTGTTTCTGGGAGCGGCTACTCCTCTTCCGCCGCGCCAAATCCTGCCCCCATGGTGGCACGGACGGAACTGCCCCAGGGCGTCGCGTGGTTGTCGATGCGCATCTGGAAGATGAAATAGGTCGGCGAGCAGAAGCCGATACCCTTGATCTTGCCGATGCCAGGCGTATCGGGCGGCAGCGATTGGCACATATAGTCCTCGCGGCAGAAATGATCGGCCGAACAGGCGGGTCGGTTGCCGCGGTTGACGGCGCCACCAAGGCATTGGTCGAAATTGTTGGTGGCCACGCAGATGTCGAATTTCTTGCCGCCGACCAGCCCGCAGATCTCGTTCGGCATCGGCTTGCCGGATTTGAAGGCCGCAAAGGTGCGGTCCTTGTCGTCGCAGCCGCGATAAGCGATGCCGCCAGGCACGCCGATCTTCGGCGGACGGCAGGTGTAGGCAGTGCGCGAGACATCCTGCGCAAAGGCCGCGAACTGGCCCGATATTTTGTAGCGGTCGTTGAAAGGCTGCGCGGCGTTGCTGGCGATCGATCCGGTCAGGCAGGGATGGCCGGAAAACATGTCGGGACTGTCCTTGGGCAGCAGGCATTGCGCCAGCTTCGTCCGCACACCCGAAGCGCTGGCTAGCGGCGTGCAGACGGTGCCGCCGCCGCACTGCCAGGTCTTGCCGAAGCGGGCAGTATCGTCCGGCATCAGGCACGGCATTGCCATCTCTGCCGGCGCGTAGTCGATCGCGCCGGCGTCCGTCCAGGCCGCCGGTGGTGCAAAGGAGAGCGGGCGGAAGCGGTTCGGCTCCTTGCCTTGCGCCATGGCGCGCAGCCAGGCCTGGCGGCGCGGGATCTCGGCGTGAAGATGCGGCGAAATGCCGACCTCGATGCGGTTGAGCGGCGAGGTCGTCTTGTCGTCGAGGCCGATGAAATGGAAACCGGCGGTGGAACCAGCCTGATGGCAACCCTGGCAGGCGCCATTGTCGAGCCGCTCGACCAGTGCTTCCGGCTTGCGCAGCAGTTTGAGCCCGGAATAGTCGAGCGATGCAAATTCCTCGGGCTGGAGCAGCGGCGTGAACGGGTGGTTGGCCTGCCGCGCACTGCCGAAGGTCGACCACGAAATGACCTTCCTGGCCAGGAATTCATCGGGGATTTCGTAGACCCCTTCGTCGACCGCCGGCAGATTGGCGCCGACATAGGCGGCGAGCCTTGCCTTCAGTGCCCCGTCTTGCGCGAGCCGTGCGGTGTCAGGCGTGTTCTCCAGCGGCTTCTCGCTGATGGCGCCGCCATCGATGCCGAATATCCGCATGAGATAAGCGGCCTGGCCGCCGAACTCGGTTTCCTGGCCGGAGGGAAAGCGCACCACCTGGGCGTTGAGTTCCAGCTGCTTGAAGGTCAGCCCGCCTCTCTCCAGCGGACCGCCGGTCAGCCAGCCGGCATCGACGGTCTCGTCAAGCTGTGGCGCCCAGCGTCCGGCAACGCCGACGCAGCCGCCGTCGGCATCGGGCGCCGCGCTGTAGACGGCTTTGAAATTGAACGGCAGACGCGACGCCAACAGCTTGCCATTTTTGCGGAAACTGTAGGCAAGGCGGTAGATGAAACGCACCTCGCCGCAGCTCTTGTCACCCAGCAGGGCCGCGAAGTCGCGACGGTCGAGCCGGTTGACGACGCCGACCAGCCGGAAGCGCGCGGCATCGGTCGTCAGCCAGCGCATGTCCATGATGCGGCCGACATTGCCGTCGGTGACCTCGTAGAGCGGCCGCCCGCCGGCCTTCATCTCGGCGCGCAGCGCGGCGACATCGGCCGCCACAGTGTCGACGACAGCGTGATAGGCCGGCGCCTTGTCGTAGAGAGCTTTCAGGTCGCCCGCGCCCCCCGCGCCAAACATCTCGGCAAAGCCATAGCCCTTGGCATCGAGCGCGGCGAGCACCACCGGGTCATCGACGATCGTCACTGGACCTTCGGCGCGCGCTGCTGACGCCACGAAGGCAGCAAAGAGTGTGGCGAGGAGCAGGGCCGGGGCGCGGCTCATAGAGCGGCCGTACGCGCTTCGACAAGTTCGCGCAGCACCGGCACCAGCGCCAGCGGCAGATCCTCGGCGATCAGCCCCGGCCCGAACCGGCTGCCGGCTTCGGCATGAATCCACACCGCGGCGCAGGCCGCTTCGAAGGCCGGCATGCCTTGCGCAAGCAGCCCGGCAACGATGCCTGACAGCACGTCGCCCGACCCTGCGGTGGCCAGCCAGGGCGCGCCATTGCTATTGATCGCCGCCCGGCCATTTGGTGCTGCGATCACTGTGTCGGCGCCCTTGTAGACGATGACGGCATTGGCACGCACGGCGGCCAAACGCGCCTTGTCCAGTTTGGATGTGGCGACGTCTTCGGCGATGCCGGGAAACAGCCTGGCGAACTCCCCTTCGTGCGGCGTCATCACCAGAGCCGGCGCGACCGATTGGCGAGAAGCCTCGAACAAGACTTCGGGCGTCTCGCGAAACGAGGTGATCGCGTCGGCATCGAACACGAGGCCGTCAATCCGGGTTGACGTGCCGCTAGGCTGGGCAGGGCTGAGCAGCGCGAGTGCAAATTGCCGCGTCTTTTCGCCAATGCCGAAACCGGGCCCGAGAACAAAAGCCGACGGCCGGCGTTCGCCGATGAACGAGTCGATGTCGACGCTGTCATCGGCCTTGCGCAGCATGATCGAGGTGAGATGCGCAGCGTTTACCTGCATGGCATTGGCCGGCGACAGCACGGTGACCGCCCCTGCCCCGCTTCTCGCGGCGGCTAGTGCCGACAGCCGCGCCGCGCCGGTGGCGCTCGGACCGCCGGAAAAGACGCCGACATGGCCGCGCTTGTATTTGTGCGTGTCTACCGCCGGCACGGGAAATTCCCGCGACCACAGGTCTGGCACATTCTCAAAAGTCGACACGGCGAGTTGGGCGATGATGCCGTCGCCTATGCCGATATCAGCGAGCACGATTTCACCACATTGCTCTCGTCCCGGGAGCAGCAGGTGGCCGGGCTTTTGCCGCGCGAAGGTGACGGTGACCTCGGCGTGAAACGCCCTGCCCAATATTGCGCCGCTGGCTCCTGAGACACCCGAAGGCAGGTCGACCGCGACCACGGGCAAGCGCAGAGCTGTTGCGGTGTCGACTGCTTTCGCAGCATCGCCGGACAGCGGCTTGGACAGCCCCGCCCCATAGAGCGCGTCGACGACGATCGAGCCGGCCTCGGCGACAAAATCCGACAGTGGCCGAGGCTTGACCGGGCATTGCGCGGCGGCAAGCGCCGCATCGCTTTGCGGCCTCGGCGTGCCGCTCGCCCAGATCGTCGTGCCGACGCCGCTGCGGGCCAGCAACCGGGCAACGACATAGCCATCCCCGCCATTGTTGCCGGGTCCGCAAAGCACATGGACGCGCGTCGCTGCAGGATAGCGCGCCAGAACCACGACCGCGACCGCTTCGCCGGCGCGACGCATCAGCCCGAAGCCATCGAGCGGACCGGCGGCAATCGCCCGCCGATCGGCCTCGCTCATTTCGGCCGGGGAAAGAAGTTCGTTGCTCATGGATTGCCGATCCGCATTCGATCAAGCATTGTCCAATTTTCGATCCGAAGCAAACAAAGGGGAGTGGCGAAATTAGCGGCCATATCGTTGGAATGAGGGTGTCGCAGGCACAAAACTGCTCGCTGAATAGGCGATATGCCTAATTGTTGTGCGGACGAACATGCTGGCTCCGTCGTGGCTCCAGCGGCCCATGGCGTACCTGATGCAGTGAATGACGCGAATTTGCTTCCCGGCGCGGCGCGGCTTTGAAATCGTGTGAGACCGCTTCAAATCCGTCCAATTGGCACAGTTCGTGCTTGATGGAGGCGCAAGCGGGGGTTCACAACCCGTTTTTTTGGCAGTGGAGGCCACTTTTTACATGAAAAAGATCGAAGCGATCATCAAGCCATTCAAGCTGGACGAAGTGAAGGAAGCGCTTCAGGAGGCCGGACTGCAAGGCATCACCGTCACCGAGGCCAAAGGCTTCGGGCGCCAGAAAGGCCATACCGAACTCTACCGCGGCGCCGAATATGTCGTCGATTTTCTGCCCAAGGTGAAGATCGAGGTCGTGCTTGGCGACGACGCGGTCGAAGGCGCGATCGAAGCCATCCGCAAGGCGGCCCAGACAGGCCGTATCGGCGACGGCAAGATCTTCGTCTCCAACATCGAGGAAGTCGTGCGAATCCGCACGGGCGAAACCGGCATGGACGCGGTCTGATCCGACCCGCCATCCGCCTGAAAACCGTCATCATCAAAAAACGTCATCAAACAGGGATACATGACATGACGACAGCCAAAGACATCATGAAGCAGATCAAGGACAACGACGTGAAATTCGTCGACCTGCGCTTCACCGATCCGAAGGGCAAGCTGCAACACGTGACGATGGATGTCATCGAGGTCGAGGAAGACATGTTCGCTGATGGCGTCATGTTCGATGGCTCCTCGATTGCCGGCTGGAAGGCCATCAACGAGTCCGACATGGTGCTGATGCCCGATCCGGACACGGTCCACATGGACCCGTTCTTCGCGCAGTCGACCATGGTCATCCTGTGCGACATCCTCGATCCGGTTTCGGGCGAATCCTACAACCGCGATCCGCGTGGCACGGCCAAGAAGGCCGAGGCCTACATGAAGTCGGAAGGCATCGGCGACCAGATCTTCGTCGGCCCGGAGGCCGAATTCTTCGTCTTCGACGATGTGAAGTACAAGGCCGACCCTTACAACACCGGCTTCAAGCTTGATTCCACCGAACTGCCGTCGAACGACGACACCGACTACGAGACCGGCAATCTCGGCCACCGTCCGCGCATCAAGGGCGGCTATTTCCCGGTGCCGCCGATCGATTCCGCGCAGGATATGCGCTCGGAAATGCTGACCGTGCTCGCCGAGATGGGCGTGCGGGTCGAAAAGCACCACCACGAGGTGGCGGCCGCCCAGCACGAACTCGGCATCAAGTTCGATACGCTCGTGCGCAACGCCGACAAGATGCTGATCTACAAGTATGTCGTGCACCAGGTCGCCAACGCCTACGGCAAGACGGCCACTTTCATGCCGAAGCCGATCTTCGGCGACAACGGCTCGGGCATGCACGTCCACCAGTCGATCTGGAAGAACGGCAAGCCGACCTTCGCCGGCAATGAATATGCCGGCCTGTCGGAAAGCTGCCTGTTCTACATTGGTGGCATCATCAAGCACGCCAAGGCGATCAACGCGTTCACCAACCCGCTGACCAACTCCTACAAGCGTCTGGTGCCGGGTTACGAAGCGCCGGTGCTGCTCGCCTATTCGGCGCGCAACCGCTCGGCATCCTGCCGCATCCCGTTCGGCTCGTCGCCCAAGTCCAAGCGCGTCGAGGTCCGCTTCCCCGATCCGGGCGCGAACCCCTACCTCGCTTTCGCCGCCATGCTGATGGCCGGGCTCGACGGCATCAAGAACAAGATCCATCCCGGCCAGCCGATGGACAAGGATCTCTACGACCTGCCGCCGAAGGAACTGAAGAAGATCCCGACCGTGTGCGGTTCGCTGCGCGAAGCGCTGCAGAGCCTCGACAAGGATCGCGGCTTCCTGAAGGCCGGCGGCGTCTTCGACGACGACCAGATCGACAGCTACATCGAGCTGAAGATGGCCGAGGTCATGCGCTTCGAAATGACCCCACATCCGGTCGAGTACGACATGTACTACTCGGTCTAAGATTCGATATACGATTCAAGCCCTTGAAAGACTTCCCTCTTTCAAGGGCTTTTTGTTGCGCTCCGATGGGCCCCGCCCGCACCGACAGGCCCGCGCACATCGCGATGGACGCACCTTCTTGCCGTTGAGCTTTTCGGCGTGAGTGCCTGGGTTGCTCAGCCCGCGTTTCATCGGCTGGCAGAAACAGTTCGGTCGATGGTGAACATGAAAGCCAGGAGCGAGCGGCGCACTGCCTCAGGCTACAGTGACCGCTCGTCCGGCGCCCACGCCTATGCCGCCGTTCAAGAAAACCCCGCCCGTCCGAACAGCATCGCGTGACGTAACCCCAAGAGCTTCGAATACGCATGCTGCACTGCGATCTGTCAACGCCGCCAAACCGGCTGCGGACAGCCGATTCCGCAACATGAACAGATGGTTATGGAAGGGTGCGAGGTCACGGATACTGCTCAAAATGCCAGTTTTCCGGGCTTTCTGGCGGGGTACCGCTGGGAACTGGAACAGCGGCAGCCGAGGCTTCGGCCGGATTCGCGACCGCCTGAATTGCCTGACTTTTTCTGGGTATGTTTTGCCCGAGGCCCGATCCGCCGGGAACCGGCAAAAAAGAACCCCAGCTTTCGCTGGGGTTCTTGGATGGACTTGGATGAACGTCAGACTGTCACGACATGGACGTGAGGTCCCGATCGAATGATTACGCGGCGGCCGAAACCTCAGCACTCGCCGGCACCGAGGCGATCGTCTTCAGGATCTGCGAAGCGATCTGGTAGGGGTCGCCCTGCGAATTCGGACGACGGTCTTCCAGATAACCCTTGTAATCGTTCTTGATGAAGGAGTGCGGGACGCGGATCGAAGCACCGCGATCGGCGATGCCATAGCTGAACCTGTTCCACGGCGCGGTCTCGTGCTTGCCGGTCAAACGCTTGTCGTTGTCCGGGCCGTAGACGGCGATGTGATCCATCAGGTTCTTGTCGAAGGCCGCCATCAGCGCTTCAAAATAGGCCTTGCCGCCGACTTCGCGCATATAGGCGGTCGAGAAGTTGGCGTGCATGCCCGAGCCGTTCCAGTCGGTGTCGCCGAGCGGCTTGCAATGGTATTCGATGTCGATGCCGTATTTCTCGGTCAGGCGCTGCATCAGGTAGCGGGCCATCCACATCTGGTCGGCGGCCTTCTTGGAGCCTTTGCCGAAAATCTGGAACTCCCACTGGCCCTTGGCCACTTCGGCGTTGATGCCTTCGTGGTTGATGCCGGCCGCCAGGCAGAGGTCGAGATGCTCTTCGACGATCTGGCGCGCGACGGAGCCGACATTGGAATAGCCGACGCCGGTGTAGTACGGGCCCTGCGGCGCGGGATAGCCGCTTTCCGGGAAGCCCAGCGGGCGGCCGTCCTTGTAGAAGAAATACTCCTGCTCGAAACCGAACCAGGCGCCCTCGTCATCGAGGATGGTGGCGCGCTTGTTGGAGGCATGCGGCGTGACGCCGTCTGGCATCATGACTTCGCACATCACGAGCACGCCGTTGCTGCGGGCCGGATCCGGATAGACAGCGACCGGCTTCAGCACGCAATCGGAGCTGTGGCCTTCGGCCTGCTGGGTCGACGAGCCGTCAAAGCCCCACAGCGGAAGCTGCTCGAGCGTCGGGAATTCGGCGAATTCCTTGACCTGCGTCTTGCCGCGAAGGTTGGGGACCGGGGTGTATCCATCGAGCCAAATGTACTCGAGCTTGTATTTCGTCATTCTAGCCTCTCGTTGCTTGATCACCGAACACTGGACGGCGTCGACATGCGTCTGCCACCAGCAGCCGGCCTGCCGGATCACTAAAATGCAATTCGTGTGCCACTCTTGACCTGGAGGGTGCGGCAAAATTGACGTCGCATTCGATTGAAGTTGGCAAGCCGCCTAAGCAATGCGTTGAGATCAATCACAATCGCAATTCGCACAACTAATAGGCAAATACTGATCTTTTCGTAGGCATATTGCCTAACTTGATTGCAGACCTTATCTTCAAGCCAAGTTGAATCGACAAGGTTCGGCAGAAGAAAGGAGCCCGACAATGGAAATCATTTCCACGCGTCCGTCGGCAAAAATTTTGATGTTCCCGGCGGCAGCGCGCGTCTCTGCCTCAAATTTGAGCGGCAAGGCTAAGTTTGCGGCAGAGCTTGCCTCACTGCGCGGTGTTCGGGCGGATTTCGGCGACGGCTGGTATCACGATGCGGCGATAGAGGACGCGAAGCAGGACCGGCAAAGGTAAGCCCCTACCCTCATCGCATGTCGACTATCATTGAAAAACCCGGCGCGATCGCTCGCGCCGGGTTTTTCGTTGGCTGCTGAGCAGTCGGTTACTGCTTGGTGTTCAGATCGGTTCCCAGCGTGTCTCTGACGAAGATCATCCCGATGACCAGCGACATCGCGGCGATGACCACCGGGTACCACAGACCAAAGTAGATATCGCCCCTGTAGGCACTGAGTGCGAACACGGTCGCCGGCAGCAGGCCGCCGAACCAGCCATTGCCGATGTGATAGGGCAACGACATGCCGGTGTAGCGGATGCGGGTCGGGAACATCTCGACCAGGATCGCGGCAATCGGGCCGTAGACCATGGTCACGAACAGGACCAGGATGAACAGGATGCCGATCGTCATCGGCCAGTTGATTCCCGCCGGATCGGCGAACATGGCGAAAGCGCCGCCGCCCGGTATATTGTAGACGGTGACCTCGGGCGCACCCGCTGCCTCGTCGGCGGTCAGCAGCTTGTCCTTGATCGCCTGATCGGTCGGGACCGTCGCCTTCTCGCCGGCGCGAATGGCGGCGGCATCGAGCTTCAGTTCCGGGTTGGCGGCGACAAAAGCGTCGAGCTTCTGGTCCGAGACCTTGGCCGCCCCGCGCTTCAGCGGATAACCGCCGTCCCGCAGCGACATGTTGACGGCCTTGACGAAGGCGGCGTCCTTGGCTTTCGCCTGATCGCCGGCGGCGATGGCATCGTAGGAGTCCACCGTCTCGTTGCCGATCTTGACCGACGCGGCCGTTCCGGCCGCGGCCGTCGACACCACCTCATAGGGAACTGAGTTCTTGGTCAGGAACGAGGTCGCGATGTCACAAGACGTCGTGAACTTCGCCGTGCCGACCGGATTGAACTGGAACTTGCAGTCACCAGGTGCGGCGGTCACTGTCGCGCGCGTGCTCTGCTGGGCCTTGGCGAGCGCCGGATTGGCGGCCCAGGTCAATGCCTTGAACAGCGGGAAGGTGCAGACGATCGCCAAGGCAAGGCCCGCCATGATGATCGGCTTTCGGCCGATCTTGTCGGAAAGCCAGCCGAAGACGACGAAGAAGATCGAGCCGACCGCCAGTGCGATGGCGATCATGATGTTGACCGACTGCGGATCGACCTTGAGCACGTTCTGCAGGAAGAACAGCGCGTAGAACTGGCCATTGTACCAGACCACGGCCTGGCCGGCGGTGAGGCCGAGCAGCGCCAGAAGCGCGATCCTGGCGTTCTTCCACTGGCCGAAGGCTTCCGAAAGCGGCGCCTTGGAGCCCTTGCCCTCGTCCTTCATACGCTGGAAAGTTGGCGATTCGGAGAGCGAAAGCCGGATCCAGATCGAGATGCCGAGCAGCAGGAAGGAGACGATGAACGGAATGCGCCAACCCCAGGCCGCATAGGTCTCCTTGCTCATCGAACCCTGCACGATCAGGATTACGATCAGGGACAGGAACAGACCGAGTGTGGCTGTCGTCTGGATCCACGACGTATAGTAACCGCGCCGGTTGTCCGGCGCATGTTCGGCGACATAAGTGGCCGCGCCGCCATATTCGCCGCCCAGCGCCAGGCCTTGCAGCATGCGCAGGACAATCAGGATCACGGGAGCCGCAAGGCCCAAAGTCGCATATCCAGGCAGCAGGCCGACCAGGAAGGTCGAAAGGCCCATGATCGTCATGGTGACAAGGAACGTATATTTGCGGCCGACAAGGTCGCCGATGCGGCCGAACAGCAGCGCGCCGAACGGGCGTACCAGGAAGCCGGCGGCGAACGCCAGCAGCGCGAAGATATTGCGCGTCGCTTCCGGAATGGTTGGACTGAAGAAGGTCGAACCAATGAACACCGCGAGCGAACCGTACAGATAGAAATCATACCATTCGAAAACGGTGCCCAGCGAGGAAGCGAAGATGACCTTCTTTTCCTCCCGCGTCATGCCGCGGCTTACTCCGCCGGCAGTCGATGCCATTGCCATAGAATTGTCCTCCCGTGAGACCTTTTCCTCGATGCTGTGCCTCATTGTCCGCGTTCTCCTCCGAACATGGACTCATGCACTGCGATCACGGAAAAAATGACAGAAAGCGCGCGCCAACGTCAGGGCGTCTTTGGGATTATGACTTTGGTATTAGGTGCGCTGCGGGATGAAGCGGAGCCAGCGGCGGAGCCGTCAGCCCTTGAGCGCTTCCAATAGCCCGGCGGCAGCCATCATGTCGCGCTTGCGGGCCGAGCGGCGCGCGACCGCTTCGGCGTCCTGTCCCCAATGCTCGATCTGCCAGTCCTCGTCGACATGGCCGGCGACCCAGGCCGCCTCGGCGTCGAGTTCGCCGAAATCGACGGCCAGCGCCAGCAGCGCCGAACCCGTCAGCGAGGTCATCACATGGATGGCAGCGAGCCGCAGCGGTTCGGCACGCTGAGCAAGATGACTTCCCAGGACGGCGATAGTTTCGCGCGGCTGCTCGACATGGATGATGCCCTCGGCGAGGTTGAAGCGAGCCCCGAGGCTGCCGCGCACCCAATCAAGGACCGGGTCCCAATGTTCGTTCTGCCGCTCCACCAGGCCTTGCGGCGCATCGGCGCGGTAGCAGAGCAAATCGGACGAAGCGAAGCGCAGAATGTCTTCCAGCACCGCCTGCGGATCGCTGGCGACGCCGTCGATAGCAGTGTTGACGAGGCGCATCACCGGCATCGTCACCGGGTTGATGGTTTCGCTCTGCGCGGCGAATTCGTCGGCGACGAGTGCAGCCGCCGCCTCGGTCGGCAGCGTCAGCAGCGCCTTGCCCGGCGTGCGCACCGGCTTGCCGTCGAGATGCACGGCAAAGCCGTCTTCCACCGGCGCCACCGCCACGGTCTTGTAGAAGCGCTTCGGCAGAGGCGTCTTCATCTGGATCTGGGCGCGGCGCACCGGATCCGGATCGGAAAGCTGCTTGCCCGCTTCGAGGTCGTTGAGGATATCACGCATAGAAAGACTCTCTCAAACCGGCACGAGCTTGCGCGACGGCCGGTTGACGATGATGAGGCCGGCGGCAATCAGGCCAAGTGCCAGGAAGATGCGCATGGTCAGCGGCTCATTCAAGAACATGGCGCCGCACAGCACGCCGAAAACCGGCGACAGGAAGGTGAAGCTGGACAGGCCTGAGGCCGGATAGCGCCTCAGCAGCCAGAACCAAAGCACATAGGTGAAGGCAACGATGTAGACCGCCTGGAACAGCAGAGCCAGTGTCGGCAGCACGGCAGGGTCGCGAACGGGCGCACCGGCGAGCGGCAGCACCAGTATGCCGACGACTGCCGCGCCGGCGAGCTGATAAAGCAGCAGCTTCTCGGCACTCGCCTCAACCAGCTTGGACCGTTTGATGAGGATGTTGGTCAAGGCCCAGAAAAATCCGGAGCCAAGGCTCAAGAGATCGCCGAACAGCATGTCCCCGCCGCCGCCAAGCTTGTCGGAAAAGACCGCGGTAAGGCCGGCAAAGGCCAGCAGCAGGCCAACGAACTTGCGCAAAGTGATCTGCTCGCCGAGCAGGAAGTGGCCGCCGACCAACATCCAGAATGGCATTGTGTTGACCAGCAGCGTGTTGCGGGCGACGGTCGTGTGCTCCAGGCCGACATAGAGGCAGAGGAACTCGATACCGAACAGCACGCCAACCGCGATGCCGGCGGGCAATGTCCCGTCGCGCGTGAAAAGGGCGATGCCGCGCCAGCGGCACCAGGCGAAGACACACAGGCCGCCGATGACCGAGCGCGCGATCGACAGGAAGACAGGATCGTAACCGGCGTAGGAGATCTTGGCGGCGACGTAGTTCAGCCCCCAGGAAAAGGTCAGGCCGACCATGATTGCGGCGGCGGCCATGTCGACTGTGTCGCGCCGGTCGAGCGTATCGGTCGCGCCGCTCACGATCAGTCCTCCGCGCTGGCGTCGTCGAAGCCGATCAGGTTCCAGCTCTGGCGCATATGCGGCGGCATCGGCGCGGTGACATCGATGACGCCCTTGTCTGGGTGCGGAATGATGATGCGGCGCGCATGCAAATGCAGGCGGTTCTGAATGCCACCGGGGAAATCCCAGTTGGTGTCGGCCTCGAAATATTTCGGATCGCCGATGATCGGGCAGCCGACATAGGCGGCATGAACACGAAGCTGGTGCGTGCGGCCGGTGTAGGGCTCCATTTCCAGCCAGGTCATCGTCTGCGCCGCCTGCTCGATGATACGGTAGTACGACACGGCGTGGTCGGCGCCCTTTTCGCCATGCGCGGCGACGCGCACCCGATCGCCATCGGGCGTCGGCTCCTTGATCAGCCAGGTCGAGATCTTGTCCTCACGCTTGGGCGGTACGCCCTTGACCAGCGCCCAATAGGTCTTCTTGGTCTCGCGGGCGCGAAACGCTTCCGACAGCTTCATGGCGGCAAGCCGGGTGCGGGCGACGACCAGCACGCCCGACGTGTCGCGGTCGAGCCGGTGGACCAGCCGCGGCTTCTCGCCCTTCTGGTTGCGCCAGGCTTCCAGCATGTCGTCGACATTGCGGGTGACGCCCGAGCCGCCTTGCACCGCGAGGCCCGCCGGCTTGTTGAAGACGAAGACCTTGGGATCTTCATGGATCAGCATTTTCGTCAGGACGTCGGCATCGCCCTGGTTGCGGATCGAGTGACCGGTCAGCGCGCTCTCGCCCTTCTTGTCCACCTCGAGCGGCGGAACGCGCACCATCTGGCCGGGTTCGACGCGGGTGTCGGCCTTGACCCGGCCGCCATCGACACGGATCTGGCCGGAGCGCAGCAGCTTTTGCAGATGGCCGAAGCCCAGGCCCGGGAAATGGGTCTTGAACCAGCGATCGAGCCGCATGCCCGCCTCGCCGGCCTCCACCGTGATCTGTTCAACGCCTGCCATATTTTTTCGCTTATCCGTTTCCCGAGCAGGGTTCGGCCCGCTCTTCGCGCGGCAATAACACTATGAAACGGTTCTTGCGAGCCAAAGTCCCAGAAACAGGGCGATAATGGCGCCAATGACGCTGGCAAGGGCATATCCAAACGCCGGCAGCGTGGCTCCCCGCTCCCACAAAGTCGCGAAATCGAGCGAAAACGCGGAAAAGGTGGTGAAGCCGCCAAAGATGCCGGTGGCGACGAACAGTCTGAGCTCGTTCGATCCGCCGCGGCGCGCCAGGGTAGCTATGAACAGGCCCATGGCGAACGAGCCGACGATGTTGATGGCCATCGTCCCCCAGGGATAGTTGGGGCCGACAAGGCGCAGCGCGCCGAAGTTGGTGAGGTGACGAATGCCGGCGCCGATGCCGCCGCCGACCACAACGAGAAGCAGATTGAACATGACCGTTTACTGCCTCCACAAGGGCGGCATGGTCAATCCCCTGAACCTGACGACGATGCGGTTGGGACCGCGCAGACAATCGGGCGCGAGCCGCCTTTCGCGGCCATCGTCGAGTTGGTCAGAGCGTGTCAACCTGATCGTCACCACTCAGGCGTTGTCCAGCCTGGGTATTTTTTCCTGAACTCGCTGTAAAGGGCATCGAGTTCCGTTTTGCTGACCGGGCGCACCTGTTCGTAGAGATAGCCCGTGACGCCGTCGGACAGCTGATATGTCGCAATGCGCTCATAGGCGGCGCCGATACCTTTCCCTTCGACAATATCCTGATCCGGTATCGTGACGCAGATCTGCGCACCCGATTGCAAATGGGTAATAGGAGGGTCGGTTACGACGACATATCTCGATTTCAACGCCTCCGGTGCGAATTGATCGCGACTATCAACCTGACAAGACCATCCGACACGAGGGTAAAGGTCCATATCCATTTCAAACAACAGCGAGCTATTCATGACCGCGCCTGAGGCAAACACCGAGAGGCGGTCCTCGGGCCGCATTTCCCTGGCAAGATCGTCGATGAGGCGCCTGTATTCGGGAAGATTGTCGAGGTGAAGAGGAAGCGTATCTTCCCTGGCAAAAACATAGCCGATCGGTGACAGCAACTGGCGGCCGATTGGGAAAAAGGTACCCAAATACGCAAACCCGGCGACAACGGCTAAGACGACGGTTGACCACCGAGATTTCAGCGCCGGCATCGAAACGATCGAGACGATTGCCTGGGCATATGCAGGAAAGAGCCAAAGAAACATTGGCATCGAATGATGACGGTCCGGATCCTGCGTCCGGGTGAAGAGGAAAAAGGTGAGTACCGAGGCAAGAGCACAGAACAAAGCGAAACTGTTGCGGCGTATGATGGAGATATAAAGGCCCACGATGATCAACAGCCAGTTCACATAGCTGAGCCGCGATCCTACCTGGTCGATCTGCGAAACGAAGTTGGTTTTGTATCCGCTGTAAAGGTCACCGTAGCTCGTTCCCAGAATCTTGAGGATCAGGGGTTGCTGGAAGGTCAATGCGGCTCCGGCAATCACGAAAAGCGCGCACACGCCCCCTAACGCGGCGTTCCGGAATGCCGCGAAGTCGCGGTCTTTTGCGACCTGCAACAAACAAAAGAAGGCTGCAGAAATTGCGATCCCTATGACAGCAAATGCATACCAACGGCGCAGCATGAACGCCAACCACAGGCATATGCCGATGCGTATCCCGTTGATCACCGGTTCGCGGCTCAGGAACCCTGATTTCCAGAGAAAATAAGTTGCCGCGGAAAGCGCGAGGCAGCCGGCAATATCCGGCAATCCACGAAGCGTCGCAGACCAGAACGGCGTGTAGAGAAAGGCCGCAATCCACACGACAAACCAGCTTCGGGGCGAAGGAGTGTCGGAAACCGCCTCCAGGTAGCTCATTCGTCCCATGAAAAGAGCGGTCGGGACCAGGTAAACGATGACTATTCCAGCGATATAGGAAAGCCTTGAACCGCCGAAAAACATGTGAAACGGCATAAGCGGCACCAGAATTGCCGCGCTGTAGTCATCCCTCGCGACAGAGGCCCTCAATTGGCTCAGCCACTGGAGCGGGCTCTCGGCGAGGAGCGAGCCATACTGGTCAAACCCATTGAAATAAGCGGCAAAATCCCAATAGTAGACGGGCTCCTCAAGCCTTACGTATATCGCGGCGAAAGCAACGCCCAGCAACGCGGTACATATGTAGATTTTTAGCCAGAATCCGAGGGTTTGGTTCTTCGTCACTTGAGGCCGCCAAGGAAGGGAAGAGACAGGACTGTCGAGGCAAACCGGGACTCCCGGCGATGCAGCCAGGAATCCGTTTCGGCAAACAGGAACCCCACGCGATTCGTATCAGGAACTGTTGAGAGCTTGGCGGGATGTATACTTGAACGCGTGGCCATCGCAAGCATTCAGAACGCCCTCAAAAGACACGGAGCGGAACAGCGAGCACGGGGCGGTGGGATGAGTGACGCGTTAAAAGCGCCTCAATGCCGCCGGCAGGGCCGGCAGCATTGACGATTTCGGGCTCAGGTCGTCCCGACCTTCTTCGGCTTGGTCGAACCGATCATCTTCCAGTTCTTGTAGAACATCGAGTTGATGCGCTCGACACTCACCGAGACGACGGCAAGCATGCCCGCGATCAGCCCGGGAACCGGGGATGGTCTGATAATGTCCATGAACACGCAGTAGCGGCGGCCATCATATTCGTTGACCGAGCGATGCAGCAGCGTGTCGTCGAAGATGAACAGCGGATTGTCATACCAGTAGTTCTTGACGTTGCCGCATTCGACGAAAATCTCCGACTTCACCGGGATCAGATTGTAGAGAATGCGCAGGCTGAGCCGCAGCGGGCCGAAGTGCCATGAGGTCGATTCGCGCTTGCTGAAGACGGAAACGGCGATGGTCTTGATGTATTTGAAGTCCTTGTTGAACTCGGCGACGTTGTCGATCTTGTGCTTGCCGTACCACTGATAGACATACATGCCGCGCCGGCCGGCGCCGAAATTGGCGTCGATGTCGGCGATGATCTCGTCCTTGCGCGCCTTGAAGATGTCCAGGACCTCATTGACCTCGCGCTGATAGTCGGCGGGGAACTGTTCCAGCTTCCAGACGCCGGGATTGCGGTAGCACAAGAGATCGACCAGCAGGTTGAAAGGTGAGAGCAGCCAGGTGAAGAGGCCGTTGCCGAGGAAATAGCCGGAGAACAGCGACAGGTCCTTGCGGTCGTTGCGCAGCACATCGATGAGGCCGAGGACGATAAAGACCGATGTCAGGATCGGGATGAAGTAAAAGCCAAGGGCGAGAAGCGGGATGGCAATGGCGAATTTGCGAAGGGTTTTGCGAAGGGATCTTGTCATTTTTCCACGCGCGAAGCGCGATCCTGTTGCGAATGAGGTGCCAAAATCATGGCAACGACCACCGCCCGGCCGTGCGCCTTGATAAGGTTTTTTGGGTCACCACACAACGGCCCTAGCGGCCGGCTGGCTGCCTTGTGAAGCTTGCCGGATTTCGGTCAATGCACCGCCGGCAGGCCAAGCTCGTCCCATTTTTCCCTGGGGACCAGATCGCCAACCAGGAACTCAAAGCCGACGACGCTTTCGCCGTCCCCAGCCAGTTGGCATCTGAACTTCAGGCTATACCAGTTTCTGCGGCTACGGAAAGCCGCGCCATTCGCGGCGATGGTGGTTCCAGTGATTTTTTCCTCCGCCATTGCGTAGGGCACGACCCGCTCCGGCTTGAAATCCGTACGCCATTTGCGGATCTGATCCATGGCTTCGAGATTGCACAGCTGAACCATGCGCTCGTCGGAAGCGAAGGTGGCGAGATCGGCGCGCGCCTGCCGGCTGTGCGGATCGGCCAGTGTCTTGGCCGACAGCATTTCGGTCGGCCGGATCATGGCCGGCGCGGCGGGCGGTTGCGGTTCGGGCGGGATCGAGGCAGGCGGAGGCGCCGCTGCAGGCGCTTCAAGCGGTGCCGGCGTCATTGGCGGTGGCCTGGTCGCCGCCTCGAATTGTCGCGACGTCAAGATGTCGACCGACACCCGCTCCTCTTCGACCCGCTTGGGCCGCTTCGGCAACGGCATCAAGGCCAGCATCGCAGCCAGCAGCGTGTGCAGAACGACCGAAGCGGAGATTCCCCAAGGCGAAGCCTGGTTTGGAAGCGTGACGACGACCGGGGCACGCAAGCCTGCTATTCCCGCTCTTTGCGCAGCTTCGCCCAATAGTCGAGCCGCTTTCTGATGTCGCGCTCGAAGCCGCGTTCAGGCGGATCATAAAAGGTCTGCCGCCCCATCTTCTCGGGAAAATAGTCCTGGCCCGAAAAGGCATCCGGCTCGTCATGGTCGTAGCGGTAGCCGGCCCCGTAATCCTCCTCTTTCATCAGCTTGGTTGGCGCGTTGAGGATGTGTTTCGGCGGCAGCAACGAGCCATGTTCCTTGGCCGCACGCGTGGCTGCCTTGAAGGCGGTGTAGACGGCATTGGATTTGGGCGCGGTGGCGAGATAGACGGTGGCCTCGGCAAAGGCGAGTTCGCCCTCGGGCGAGCCGAGATAGTCGTAGGCGTCCTTGGCGGCGTTGGCCACGACAAGCGCCTGCGGGTCGGCAAGGCCGATGTCTTCCATGGCCATGCGCACCAGCCGGCGGCCGAGATAGAGCGGATCCTCGCCGGCATCGAACATGCGTGCCAGATAATAGAGCGCGGCGTCGGGATCGGAGCCACGCACCGATTTGTGCAGCGCCGAGATCAGATTGTAGTGGCCGTCCTGGCCCTTGTCGTAGATCGGCGCGCGGCGCTGGACGATGCGCTGCAGACCTTCGGGGTTGAAAATCTCGCCTGGCTTTGCAGCCCGCCACACCTCTTCAGCAAGCGTCAGCGAGGCGCGGCCGTCGCCATCGCTCATGCGGATGAGCATCGCCCTCGCCTCGTCGTCGAGCGGCAACGCCCTGCCCTCGGTCTCCTCGGCTCGCGCCATCAGCTTGGCGATGCTTTCCTCGCCCAATGAGTGGAACACCAGCACACGCGCGCGCGACAACAGGGCCGCGTTCAGTTCGAAGGACGGGTTTTCGGTGGTGGCACCGACCAGCACGACGGTCCCGTCCTCCATGACTGGGAGAAAGGAATCCTGCTGGGCGCGGTTGAAGCGATGGATCTCGTCAACGAACAACAAGGTCTGGCGACCGTTGGTACGGCGCAGCTTGGCGGCTTCGAACACTTTTTTCAGGTCGGCGACGCCGGAAAACACCGCCGATATCTGCTCGAAAGCAAGGCTGGTTTCGCCGGCAAGCAACCGCGCCACAGTGGTCTTGCCGGTGCCGGGCGGTCCCCAGAAGATCATCGAGCCGAGTGAGCCGGAACCAATCAGCCGGGTCAGCGCGCCATCAGGGCCGGTCAGATGCTCCTGGCCGACGACCTCACCGAGGTTTTTCGGCCGCAGCCTGTCGGCGAGCGGCCGCCCGGGCGACGCCTTTTCCGGTTCATCGACGCTGAACAGATCGGCCATGCACTTCTTTTTGGTTGGAGCATGAACCCGAAGGGACGTGCTTTAATAACGCAATACCTGACGCAGTATCTGCCCGCCGCGCTCGACGGTAAAGCGCCACCAGCGCGTATCCGCCTGGGCGGCCTGCTCCAGTGTCGCCGCGGTATCGATGGTGGTGCCGTTCACCTCGCGCACGATATCGCCCGGCTGGAAGCCGAAATCGGCGGCCGGCGAGTCGCGGTTGATGTCGACCACGGTGACGCCCTTGATGTCGGTGCGCAGGCCAAGCTTCTGGGCAAGCCGGGGCGACAGTTCGGCGACCTTGGCGCCCGAGAAGGGGCTGCGGCCGTGCAGCGTCACTTCAGCCGCCTTCATGCCTTCCGGAGCGCGCTCCAGCGCGATATCCATCGCCGCTTGCTGGCCCTTGGTCAGAACCGCGAAATTTGCATTGGTGCCGATCGACAGCGTCGCCATCCGGTAATCCAGCGCTTCGATGCTCTCGACCGGCTTGCCGTTGAGCTGCATCACGACGTCGCCAGGCTTGAGCCCCGCCTTGGCGGCCGGGCCGGTCGCCTCGACCGACGATACCAAAGCACCGGTCGGCTTCTCCATGCCGAGCGATTCGGCAATCTGCGGCGTCACCGCTTCGAACTCGGCGCCGATATAGGGCCGTTCGAAGAAGTCGAGCCCGGCCTTGGCGGCATCGGCGAAGGCGCGCACCATGTTTGCGGGGATGGCAAAGCCGATGCCGATCGAGCCGCCGCTGCGGCTGTAGATCGCCGTGTTGATGCCGACCAGCTGGCCGCCCATGTTGATCAGCGCACCTCCCGAATTGCCGGGATTGATGGCGGCGTCGGTCTGGATGAAGAAGCTTGAATCGGCGACGCCAATATGGCTGCGGGCAAGTGCCGAAACGATGCCGCTGGTGGTGGTCTGGCCGACCCCGAAGGGATTGCCGATGGCCAGCACAAGATCGCCGACCTCGAGCGCATCGGAATCGCCGATGGCGATGACCGGAAACGGTTTGTCCGAGGTTATCTTGAGCACTGCAAGGTCGAGTGTCTCGTCCTTCAGCATCACCTTGCTGTCGAACTCACGCCCGTCCGCGGTCGCCACCTTGACCTGGTCGGCGTCCTTGATGACGTGGTAATTGGTGACCACAATGCCGGTCGGGTCGACCAGCACGCCGGAGCCCAGGGAAGACTGTGCGCGCGGCTGAGAACGGCCGAAGAACTCCTCGAAGAACGGATCGCCGTCGAAGGGCGACGTCACCTTGGCGGTCTGCGAGGCATAGACGTTGACCACGGCCGGCGCCGTCTGCTTGACCAGCGGGGCGAATGACAGTTGCACCTCTTCGCGGCCGAACGGCACGCGCTTGTCGGGACCGGACGTAGAGTTCTCGCCTTCGACGCCATGCAAGAGGTCGGTCAGCACGTCGGACAGGCCGGGATCGGTCTTGGTCTCCTCGGCCAATGCCTGCCTGGCCACCGGTGCGGCTGCGAACGCCATCATGGCGAAGAGCAGAACAAGGGACAGTCGGTTGGCGCGCATTCACGAATCCTCCAAGGCGAGTTCGGGGGCATTGTCCCGACGATTGTGCAAAATGAAAGGCTAAGCCGCTGAAATCCGATTATTTTGGCCAAAGAGCCTCGGCTCCGGCCTGAAGATCGGCTTTGGGCTGCAATCTCCTGCTTTCAGAAAACAAAAAGGGGCCCGTGGGCCCCTTTGCATTCACTCCGGAAAACCAAGCCTTATGCGGCTGCGGCGTCCGCGTCGGTGCCTTCGGCTTCGATGCGGGCGCGGTCGCCGGCGCCCTTGGCCGAGGTGTCGCGATCGACGAACTCGATGACAGCCATCGCGGCATTGTCGCCGTGACGGAAGCCCGCCTTCATGATGCGCAGATAGCCGCCGTTGCGGGTAGCGTAGCGCGGGGCGATGGTGTCGAACAGGCGCTTGACGACGCCTTCATTGCCGATCTGCGCGATCACCTGGCGGCGGGCGTGCAGGTCACCGCGCTTGCCGAGAGTCACCAGCTTCTCGACGATCGGACGCAGATCCTTCGCCTTCGGCAGGGTGGTGACGATCTGCTCGTGCTCGAGCAGCGACACGGCCAGGTTGGCGAACATCGACTTGCGGTGGCTTATGCTGCGGGCGAACCGGCGGCCCTTAAATCCGTGGCGCATGGCTCTTCTCCTTCATTGCGGGTTCAGAGGCAACGCCTCAATATTGATCTTCGTAACGCTTGGCGAGGTCTTCGATGTTTTCCGGCGGCCAGTCCGGCACTTCCATGCCGAGGTGCAGGCCCATTGCCGCCAGGACTTCCTTGATCTCGTTCAGCGACTTGCGGCCGAAGTTCGGGGTGCGCAGCATCTCGGCTTCGGTCTTCTGGATCAGGTCGCCGATATAGACGATGTTGTCGTTCTTCAGGCAGTTGGCCGAACGCACCGAAAGCTCGAGCTCGTCGACCTTCTTGAGCAGCGCCGGGTTGAAGGCGAGCTCGGTGACGGCTTCGGCGGCGACTTCCTTCTGCGGCTCGTCGAAGTTGACGAACAGGCCGAGCTGGTCCTGCAGGATGCGAGCAGCGAAAGCCACCGCGTCCTCGCCGGTGATCGAACCGTCGGTCTCGATCGTCATGGTCAGCTTGTCATAATCGAGAACCTGGCCCTCGCGGGTGTTCTCGACCTTGTAGGAGACCTTCTTGACCGGCGAATACAGGCTGTCGACCGGGATCAGGCCGATCGGCGCGTCTTCGGCGCGGTTGCGGTCGGCCGGCACGTAACCCTTGCCGGTGTCGACGGTGAATTCCATGCGGATTTCAGCGCCCTCGTCCAGCGTGCAGATGACGTGGTCGGGGTTGAGAATTTCGACGTCGCCAACCGTCTGGATGTCGCCGGCGAGAACCGCACCCGGTCCCTGCTTGCGCACGACCATGCGCTTGGGGCCATCGCCTTCCATGCGGATGGCGATTTCCTTGATGTTCAAGACGATGTCGGTCACGTCCTCGCGCACACCGGCGATGGACGAGAATTCATGCAGAACGCCGTCGATCTGCACGGCGGTAACAGCCGCACCGCGCAGCGAAGACAGAAGCACGCGGCGCAGCGCGTTGCCGAGCGTCAGGCCAAAGCCACGCTCGAGCGGCTCGGCGACCAGCGTGGTCAGCGTCTTCTTCTTCGACGAGAACTCGATCTTGTTCGGCTTGATCAGTTCCTGCCAATTTTTCTGGATCATGATGCTTTCCTTCCGTTGACCCGCCACCATCCAATCGTGGCGGGCGACCTGGAATGCCGTGGAGGAGCGCCACAAAGGGCGCTCGCGCGGCGTTCGGTAATTTTTTTAGACGCGGCGCTTCTTGCGCGGGCGGCAGCCATTGTGCGGGATCGGCGTCACATCACGGATCGACGTGATGGTGAAGCCGGCCGCCTGCAGGGCGCGCAGTGCCGATTCACGACCGGAGCCGGGTCCGCAGACCTCGACTTCGAGCATGCGCATGCCGTGTTCCTGGGCCTTCTTGGCAACGTCCTCGGCAGCCATCTGGGCAGCGAACGGGGTCGACTTGCGCGAACCCTTGAAGCCCTGGGCACCGGCCGACGACCAGGCAATCGAATTGCCCTGTGCGTCAGTGATGGTGATCATCGTGTTGTTGAAGGTCGAATTGACGTGGGCAACGCCCGACGAGATGTTCTTGCGTTCGCGACGGCGAACACGAGCGGCTTCCTTGGCCATGATAGTCCTTTCAGTTGATCTCTACACCGCCGTAATGCCAGCGGCTCCACCTTGCAAAAGCGAGTAGGGCGAAGCGAATAGTGGGTAGAAACCTATTCGCCACGAGCTATTCGCTATTCGCTCAATTACTTCTTCTTGCCGGCGATCGACTTGGCCGGGCCCTTGCGGGTGCGCGCATTGGTATGCGTGCGCTGGCCGCGAACCGGCAGCGAGCGGCGGTGACGCAGGCCGCGATAGCAGCCGAGGTCCATGAGCCGCTTGATGTTCATCGAGACTTCGCGGCGCAGGTCGCCCTCGACCTGGTAGTCGCGGTCGATGGTTTCGCGGATCTGCAGCACTTCCGCGTCGGTGAGCTGGTTGACGCGACGCTCGGCCGGGATGCCGACCTTATCGACGATCTCCTGGGCGAACTTCTTGCCAATGCCGTGAATGTACTGAAGCGCGATGACGACGCGCTTGTTGGTCGGAATGTTGACGCCGGCTATACGAGCCATATTCTTCTCTTCTCCATGTGGGCCGGACGAACCGGCGCTATCTTAAGTTGCCCCGCGTCCGGTGGAGGCCGGCCCATGCGGGAGTTTCCAGTTCAAAGCGGCTGCCTTGCCCTTGCGGACAAGCAAAGCCGATGCCTGATAGGAAGACGGGCCGCCATACCGCAGCGAACCGCTCCCGTCAAGTGCAATCGTTTAAATTCCCCGCGTTGCGTCCCTTAGCACCGCTTCGATCTGTCCCGTCACGGCGTCGATATCGGCCATGCCGTCGACGCTGCGGAGCTTGCCCTTGGCATAATAGTAGCCAATCAGCGGCGCCGTCTTCTTGTAGTATTCCCTCAGACGCTCCTCGAACACGGTCGGATTGTCGTCCTTGCGCACGGGCTGGCCGGCGGCTTGTGCTTCGTTGGCGCGCTTGACGATACGACCAACCAGCGCCTTGTCGTCGACGACAAGTTCAATGACCGCATCGAGGCCCTGCGAGCGATCCGAAAGCATCTGCTCAACCGCGTCCGCCTGCACCAGGGTCCGCGGATATCCGTCGAGGATGAAACCCTTCGCGCAATCCGGCTGATCGATACGTTCGGCGACGATGGCGTTGACGATGGCGTCGGAAACCAGTTCACCGGCATCCATCACCGCCTTGGCGCGTTTGCCGACTTCGGTGCCAGCCTGGACTGCAGCACGCAGCATGTCGCCCGTCGAGAGCTGGGGTATGCCGTGTTTTTCTACCAGTCTTTGTGCTTGTGTCCCCTTGCCCGCCCCTGGCGGCCCAAGCAATATCAACCTCATCTGGCTTTCTTCCCCCCGCGCAGCTTCGACTTCTTGATCAGGCCTTCATACTGGTGCGCGATCAGGTGGCCCTGAATCTGCGCAACCGTATCAAGCGTGACACTGACCACGATCAGAAGCGATGTGCCACCAAGGTAGAATGGTACGCCAGTCGCCGAGATCAGGAACTCCGGCAGCAAGCACACCAGCACCAGATAGATGGCGCCGACGACGGTGATGCGGGTGAGAACGTAATCGATGTAGTCGGCGGTGCGCTCGCCCGGACGATAGCCCGGGATGAAGCCCGAATGCTTCTTGAGCTGGTCGGCGGTGTCCTTCGGGTTGAAGACAATCGCAGTGTAGAAGAAGGCGAAGAACACAATCATCGCCGCGTAGAATGCCATGTAGAGCGGTTGGCCGTGGCCGAGCGACGCCAGCACGGTGCTGGCCCAGGCCGGCATGTTGGTCGTCTGCGAGAAGCCTGCGACGGTGGCCGGCAGCAACAGCAGCGACGACGCGAAGATCGGCGGAATGACGCCTGACGTGTTGAGCTTCAGCGGCAGATGCGAGGTATCGCCCTGGAACATGCGGTTGCCGACCTGGCGCTTCGGATACTGGATCAGCAAGCGGCGCTGGGCGCGCTCGAAGAACACGATCAAGGCGATGACGACGATGGCCAGGACGATGATCGCCAGGATCAGGCCGGTCGACAGCGCGCCGGTGCGGCCAAGCTCCAGCGTGCCGGAGATGGCATGCGGCAGGCCGGCGACGATGCCGGAGAAGATGATCAGCGAGATGCCGTTGCCGATGCCTCGGGCGGTGATCTGTTCGCCCAGCCACATCAGGAACATGGTGCCGCCGACCAGAGTGACGACGGTCGAGATGCGGAAGAACATGCCGGGATCGCTGACGATGCCGTTGCCGCCCTCCAGGCCGACCGAAATGCCATAGGCCTGAACCAGCGCAAGCAGCACGGTGCCGTAGCGCGTGTATTGGTTGATGACCTTGCGGCCCTGTTCGCCTTCCTTCTTCAGCGCTTCCAGCGACGGGATAACCGACGTCATCAGCTGCATGATGATGGAGGCGGAGATGTAAGGCATGATGCCGAGCGCAAAGATCGCCATGCGCTGCACGGCGCCGCCGGCGAACATGTTGAACATGCCGAGCACGCCCTTGCTCTGCGATGAGAAGGCCTGGGCGAAGGCGTCGGGATTGATGCCGGGAAGCGGAATATAGGTGCCGAGGCGATAGACGAGCAACGCGCCGATGGTGAACCAGATGCGTTTCTTCAGGTCCTCCGCTTTGGCGAAGGCCGAGAAATTCAGATTCGAGGCTAGTTGTTCAGCAGCCGAAGCCATGCCTGATTCTCCGCTTGGTAACGCTTGATGGCCCTTGAGGTCAGGCGGCGCGTTTCACCGAAGCTCACGAGATAAGCTCCGGGCTCTAAACATGCAAGCGGCCGCGTTGACGCGGCCGCCTAATTGAGCAGATCAAAGCACGATCGTGAGCAAAAACGGATCCCGCTCGCGCTTCAAATTGCCGTTACTCGGCAGCTGCCTTTTCCGGCAACTTGACCGAGCCGCCGGCCTTTTCGATCTTCTCGATCGCGGCCTTGGAGGCGCCGGCGACGTCGAAGGCGAGCTTCGCCGTGATCTCGCCGTCCGAGAGGATGCGCACGCCGTCCTTGACGCGGCGGATGACGCCGGCAGCGACCAGCGATTCAGCCGTCACGGTTGCCTTGGCGTCGAGCTTCTTGGCGTCGATGGCCACCTGGATACGGGCCAGCGAGACGACGGTGAAGCTCTTGGCGAAGATGTTGTTGAAGCCACGCTTCGGCAGACGCCTGTAGAGCGGCATCTGGCCACCCTCGAAGCCATTGATGGCGACGCCGGAGCGCGCCTTCTGGCCCTTGACGCCGCGACCGGCGGTCTTGCCGGAGCCGGAGCCGATGCCGCGGCCGAGACGCTTCTTGGAGTGCGTCGCGCCGTCCTTGTCACGCAGATCGTTGAGTTTCATATGGGTTCTCCTGCGCTCTGGCTCAGCCCTCGTCCACGACGCGGACGAGATGCTGGACGGCAGCGATCATGCCGCGCACGGAGGGTGTATCTTCCAGCGTGCGCTGCTTGTGCATCTTGTTGAGGCCGAGCCCGACCAGCGTCGCGCGCTGTTCCTTCGGGCGGCGGATCGGCGAGCCGATCTGCTCAACGGTGACGGTCTTTGTTGCTTTCTTGGCCATGGTCAAAATCCCTGGTCAGATCGACTATTCTTCAGCCGCAACGGCGGTGCCGCGGCGGGCCTGAAGGGTCGAATACTTGATGCCACGAGCAGCAGCCACATCCTTGGGATGCATCTGGCTCTTCAGCGCGTCGAAGGTGGCGCGAACCATGTTGTAGGGGTTCGACGAACCCATCGACTTGGCGACCACGTCATGCATGCCGAGCGTCTCGAAGACGGCGCGCATCGGGCCACCTGCGATGATGCCGGTACCTTGCTTGGCAGCGCGCAGCAGAACGCGTCCCGCGCCCCAGCGTCCCTCGACGTCGTGGTGCAGCGTACGGCCCGAGCGCAGCGGCACGAAGATCATGTCGCGCTTGGCCGATTCAGTCGCCTTGCGGATAGCTTCCGGCACTTCGCGCGCCTTGCCGTGACCAAAGCCGACACGGCCCTTCTGGTCGCCGACGACGACGAGTGCTGCAAAACCAAAGCGACGGCCGCCCTTGACGACCTTGGCGACGCGGTTGATGTGGACGAGCTTGTCCACCATGCCGTCATCGCGTTCTTCACGATCGCGGCCGCGGCCGCCATCCCTACGTTCCTGTGCCATATCCTGTTCCTTGTTTTTTTCCGGAAGCACGGTTGCTGATAAGATCCGGCGCCTCTGTGGGTCACCGGGGGCGAAAGTCCTTTAGAAGCTCAAGCCGCCTTCACGGGCAGCCTCGGCGAGCGCCTTGACGCGGCCGTGATAGATGTAGGCGCCGCGGTCGAAGACGACTTCCTTGACGCCGGCCTTGGTGGCGCGCTCGGCGATCAGCTTGCCGATCGCGGCGGCAGCGGCGGTGTCGGCGCCGGTCTTGAGCGAACCCTTGAGGTCCTTCTCGAGCGTCGAGGCAGCGACGATGGTGTGGCCCTTGGCGTCGTCGATGACCTGCACGTAGATGTTCTTCGACGTGCGGTGAACCGACAGACGCGGACGCTCGCCGGCGACCTTCTTGATCTGACGACGGACGCGCTGCGCACGGCGCTGCGTGGATTCCTTGGTACCCATGATAGTCTTCCTTGCCTTCAAAAAAACGGGGGCCGCCATATGCGGTAGGCGAAACGCCTCCCGCGACCGCTCCCCGCGGCGTTACACTTCTTTGGCTTGGACCTTTCCGAAAAGTCTGCAACTTTTCGGAGCCAAGCCCACTACTTCTTCTTGCCTTCCTTGCGGACGATCTTCTCGCCAGCATAGCGGACGCCCTTGCCCTTGTAGGGCTCCGGACCGCGGTATTCGCGGATCTCGGCGGCAACCTGGCCGACCTGCTGCTTGTCGATGCCGGTCACGGTGATTTCCGTCGGCTTCGGCACAGCGATCGTGATGCCGGCCGGCGTCTCGTAGACGACGTCATGGCTGAAGCCAAGTGCCAGCTGCAGGTTCTTGCCCTGCATGGCGGCGCGATAGCCGACGCCGGTGATCTCGAGCTTCTTCTCGAAGCCGTCCTTCACACCCTGCAGGATGTTGACGATCTGCGTGCGCGACATGCCCCACTTGGAGCGCGCCGTCTTGGTCTGGTCGCGCGGCTGGACAGCGATCTCGCTGCCTTCCATCTTGACCAGCACTTCTTCGTTCACCACGAACTTCAGCTCGCCCTTGGGGCCCTTCGCCGTCACGGTCTGGCCGTTGACGGTCGCGGTCACGCCCTGCGGCAGCGAAACGGGTTTCTTTCCAATACGAGACATTTTGTTGTCCTCGTCACTTCTCTTGTTTCAGGTCTCTGTCTTCGGGCATGATCCCGAAGACCGGATTCCAATTTTTCCGATCACGCCAGATCAGAAGATCTGGCAGAGGATTTCACCACCGACGTTCTGTTCACGCGCTTCGTGGTCGGCCATCACGCCCTTCGGTGTCGAAAGGATGGCGATGCCGAGGCCGTTGGCGACGTGCGGAATCGACTTGGCCGAAACGTAGACGCGGCGGCCAGGCTTCGAAACGCGGGCGATTTCGCGCACGACGGGCGCGCCGTCGAAATACTTCAGCTCGATCTCGATTTCGGACTTGCCGTTGTCGAAGTCAGTCTGGCTGTAATCGCGGATATAGCCTTCAGCCTTCAGCACGTCGAGGACGCGGGTACGCAGGCGCGAGGCCGGCGTCGAGACGCTCGACTTCTTGCGGCCGTAGGCATTGCGGATGCGGGTCAGCATATCGCCGAGAGGATCGCTCAATGACATGTTATGTCCTCCTTACCAGCTCGACTTGACCAGGCCCGGGATCTGGCCGTTGTTGCCGAGATCACGGAGCGCGATGCGCGATACTTTGAGCTTGCGATAGTAGGCACGCGGACGGCCGGTGACTTCGCAGCGGTTGCGGATGCGGATCTTGGCCGAGTTGCGCGGCATGGCGGCAAGCTTGAGCTGAGCGCGGAAACGCTCTTCCATCGGCTTGGACTGATCCATGATGATCGCCTTGAGCGCAGCGCGCTTGGGACCGTACTGGTCGGCAAGCTTGCGGCGCCTGTTGTTCTTCTCGACTGAGCTGGTCTTTGCCATTTCAGATTTTTCCTTTTCTCGCAGCCGTTACTGGCGGAAGGGGAAGTTGAAAGCCTTGAGCAAAGCCCTGGCTTCGTCGTCCGTCTTCGCAGTCGTACAAACGATGACGTCCATGCCCCAGATCTGATCAACCTTGTCGTAGTTGATCTCCGGGAACACGATGTGTTCCTTGATGCCCATGGCGTAGTTGCCACGGCCATCGAAGCTCTTCGGATTAAGTCCGCGGAAGTCGCGGACGCGTGGCAGTGCGATGTTCACGAGGCGGTCGAGGAACTCGTACATGCGTTCCTTGCGCAGCGTGACCTTGGCGCCGATCGGCATCTTCTCGCGGACCTTGAAGCCGGCGATGGAGTTGCGGGCGCGGGTAACGACAGCCTTCTGGCCGGCGATCATCGCCAGGTCCTCGGCCGCGATCGAAGGCTTCTTCGAGTCGCCGGTCGCTTCGCCAACGCCCATGTTCAGCACGATCTTGTCGATGCGCGGAACCTGCATCTCGTTGTCGTAGCCGAACTGCTCTTGCAGCGCCTTGCGGATGGTCTCGTTGTAGACCTGCTTGAGGCGCGGCGTGTTCTGAGCCTTGGACTGCTTGCTTTCAGCCTTGGGCTTCGTGGTTTGAGCCTTAGCCATTGATGACTTCTCCCGAGCGCTTGGCGACGCGCACCTTCTTGCCGTCCTTCTGGAAGATGAAGCCGACGCGGGTCGGCTTGCCATCCTTGGGGTCGGCCAGCGCGATGTTCGACAGCTGGATCGGCGCTTCCTTGGTGATGATCCCGCCCTCTTGGGACTGGGACTGCTTCTGGTGACGACGGATCATGTTGACGCCGCGCACCAGCGCGGTGTCTTCCTTCGGCTGAACCGAGAGGACTTCGCCCGAACGGCCCTTGTCCTTGCCGGCCAGCACGACGACCTTGTCGCCTTTTCTAATCTTTTGCATTGGTCCGGCTCCTTACAGCACTTCTGGCGCGAGCGAGATGATCTTCATGTGGTTCTTGGCGCGGAGTTCGCGCGGAACCGGTCCGAAGATACGCGTGCCGATCGGCTCTTTCTTGTTGTCGACGAGAACGGCTGCGTTCTTGTCGAAACGGATCACGCTGCCGTCCGGGCGGCGGATGTCCTTGGCCGTGCGAACCACGACCGCCTTCATCACATCGCCCTTCTTCACGCGGCCGCGCGGGATGGCTTCCTTGATCGACACCACGATGATGTCGCCCACGGAAGCGTATTTCCGCTTCGAGCCGCCCAGCACCTTGATGCACATGACACGACGGGCGCCGGAATTATCCGCGACGTCGAGGTTTGTTTGCATCTGAATCATGACTGGCCGCCTTCTTCTTTTCTAACGGGACGGGCTCAAAGCCCCTCCCCGGTCTGTCCAAAATTCGTTTGTTTACGCCCAGAGGTCAGGCTTGGTCCGAAGACACGACGATCCAGCGCTTGTCCTTGGAAATCGGCTTCGATTCCTGGATGAACACCTGATCGCCAACCTTGTGGGCGTTGTTCTCGTCGTGCGCCTTGTACTTCTTGGTCATGCGCACGGTCTTCTTCATCACGGGATGCGTGAAGCGCCGTTCGACCTTGACGACAACCGTCTTCTCGTTCTTGTCGCTGACGACGGTGCCCTGCAGAATGCGCTTTGGCATGGTTTTCGTCCTTAAGCCTTCTTAGCCGCGGACTTTTCCGCAGCGATGGTCTTGATACGCGCAATGTCCTTACGGACCTGTCTCACGCGCGCGGTCTTCTCGAGCTGGCCGGTGGCCTTCTGGAAGCGCAGGTTGAACTGCTCCTTCTTCAGGCTGGCCAGGTCGTCGGTCAGCTGGTCCTGGGTCTTGGTCCGGATGTCTTCGGCTTTCATGATCAGCCCGTCCTTATTCTGCGATGCGCTGCACGAAGCGCGTCTTGACCGAGAGCTTGGCCGCGCCGAGACGCAGTGCCTCACGGGCGGTTTCTTCATTGACGCCGTCGATCTCGAACATGATGCGGCCCGGCTTGACGCGCGCCGCCCAGTAGTCGACAGCGCCCTTGCCCTTGCCCATGCGGACTTCGGTCGGCTTCGAAGTGACCGGCACGTCCGGGAAGATACGGATCCAGACGCGACCGGCGCGCTTCATTTCACGGGTGATCGCGCGGCGGGCCGCCTCGATCTCACGCGCGGTGACGCGGTTCGGCTCAAGCGCCTTCAGCCCGAAACCACCGAAATCCAGGTTGGTGCCGCCCTTTGCGGTACCATGGATACGGCCCTTGAACTGCTTGCGGAACTTTGTGCGCTTTGGCTGCAGCATCGTTCTAACTCCAAATTCCTAAATGTCTCAGGCGTTTTCGCGACGACGACCGCGTTCGCGATCACCACCACCGCCATGTGCAGCATCACCCTCGGTCGCACGACGTTCCGAAGCCATCGGGTCGTGCTCGAGGATCTCGCCCTTGAACACCCAGACCTTGACGCCGCAGATGCCGTAGGCCGTGTTCGCCTCGGCCGTGCCGTAGTCGACATCGGCGCGCAGCGTATGCAGCGGCACGCGGCCTTCGCGGTACCATTCCATGCGCGCAATCTCAGCACCGCCAAGACGGCCGGCGCAGTTGATGCGGATGCCTTCGGCACCGAGGCGCATCGCCGACTGCACGGCGCGCTTCATGGCGCGACGGAAGGCGATACGACGCTCGAGCTGCTGGGCGATCGACTGGGCGACCAGGGTCGCGTCGATTTCCGGCTTGCGCACTTCGACGATGTTGAGGTGCGTCTCGGACTTCGTCATCTCCATCAGCTTCTTGCGAAGCTTCTCGATGTCGGCGCCCTTCTTGCCGATGATCAGACCCGGGCGCGCGGCGTGGATGGTGACGCGGCACTTCTTGTGCGGACGCTCGATGACGACCTTCGAGATCGCGGCCTGCTTGAGTTCCTTCTCAAGATACTTGCGGATCTTGATGTCCTCATGCAGCAGCTTGCCGTACTCGCCGGTGTTCGCGAACCAGCGCGAATCCCAGGTGCGGTTGATGCCGAGGCGAAGACCGATCGGATTGACTTTCTGGCCCATTATGCGGCCTCCCCTTTTTCTTCGACTTCACGAACGACGATCGTGAGGTGCGAGAACGGCTTCTCGATACGGCTGGCGCGACCACGGCCACGGGCATGGAACCGCTTCATGACGATCGACTTGCCGACATAGGCTTCCGCCACGATCAGTGCGTCGACGTCGAGGTCGTGGTTGTTTTCCGCGTTGGCGATTGCCGATTCCAGCGTCTTCTTGACCGTGCCGGAAATCCGCTTGGCCGAGAATTCGAGATCGGAAAGCGCTGTCGCGACCTTCTTGCCGCGGATCAGCGCGGCAACCAGGTTCAGCTTCTGCGGGCTGATACGGATCGTGCGCAATACGGCGCGCGCTTCGTTGTCAGCAAGCCTGCGCGGAGCTTTGGCCTTGCCCATGATTATTTCCTCTTCGCCTTCTTATCCGCGCCGTGACCGTAATAGGTCCGGGTCGGAGCGAATTCACCGAACTTGTGACCGACCATGTCCTCGTTCACCGAGACGGGAACATGCTTCTGGCCGTTGTAGACACCGAAGGTGAAGCCGACGAACTGCGGCAGGATGGTGGAGCGACGGCTCCACATCTTGATCACCTCATTGCGACCACCTTCACGAACCTTGTCCACCTTCTTGAGAAGGTAGCCGTCGATGAAGGGGCCTTTCCAAATAGAACGAGTCACTTGGCGTTACCTCTTCTTAGCTCTTGCGCTGATGGCGCGAGCGCAGGATGAACTTGTCGGTCGCCTTGTTGGACCGCGTCTTCTTGCCCTTGGTCGGCTTGCCCCAGGGCGAAACCGGATGCCGGCCACCCGAGGTGCGGCCTTCACCGCCGCCGTGCGGATGGTCGACCGGATTCATGGTCACGCCGCGATTGTGCGGACGCTTGCCACGCCAAACCGTACGACCAGCCTTGCCGTCGTTGATGTTGCCATGGTCCGGATTGGACACGGCACCGACGGTGGCCATGCAGGAGCCGTGCACGACACGCTGCTCGCCCGAGTTGAGGCGCAGGATCGCCATGCCCTGGTCGCGGCCGACCAGCTGGCCGTAGCCACCTGCCGAACGGGCAACCTGGGCGCCCTTGCCCGGCTTCAGCTCGATGTTGTGGACGATGGTGCCGACCGGCATCGAGGCCAACGGCATCGCATTGCCCGGCTTCACGTCGACGGCTTCACCGGAAACGATCTTGTCGCCGGGCGCCAGACGCTGCGGAGCGATGATGTAGGACAGCTCGCCATCGTCGTACTTGATGAGCGCGATGAAGGCGGTGCGGTTCGGATCGTATTCGATGCGCTCGACCGTGCCGACAACGTCGAACTTGCGGCGCTTGAAGTCGATGATGCGGTACGAACGCTTGTGGCCACCACCGATGAAGCGGGCGGTGATGCGACCGTAATTGTTGCGGCCGCCCGACTTGGTCAGGCCCTCGGTCAGACCCTTGACGGGCTTGCCCTTGTAGAGGCCCGAGCGGTCGACGATGACCAGCTGGCGGGTGCTCGGCGTTACCGGGTTGAATTTTTTCAGTGCCATTGTTCTGTCCTCGCGGCCTTGCTCAGAGACCCGTCGCGACGTCGATCGACTGGCCGTCGGCCAGCGTCACAATCGCCTTCTTGACGTCGCTCTGGCGGCCGATCGTGCCGCGGAAGCGCTTGATCTTGCCCTTGCGGACAAGCGTGTTCACGGCCATCACCTTGACGCCGAACAGCGCTTCGACGGCGGCCTTGATTTCCGGCTTCGACGCCTTCTTGGCGACGTTGAAGACGACCTGGTTCTGCTCGGAGGCCATGGTCGACTTTTCGGTGATCGCCGGCGAGACGATCACGTCATAATGACGAAGGTCGGTCATTTAAAGCGCTCCTCGAGAGCCTCGACGGCGGCCTTCGAAAGGACCAGCGTGCCGCGGCGCAGAATGTCGTAGACGTTGATGCCCTGGATGGGCAGCACGTCGATGTTGGGGATGTTCGTCGCCGCCAGCTTGAAGTTCTTGTCAAGCTCGGCACCGCCGATCACCAAAGCGTTGGTCAGGCCCAGCGTCGCGAAATTCGCGATCAGCGCCTTGGTCTTGGCCTCGGTCAGCTTCAGCTCGTCGATGATGATGATCGACGCGCTCTTGGCTTTGGCCGAGAGAGCATGCTTGAGGCCAAGCGCGCGAACCTTCTTCGGCAGTTCGTGCTCATGGCTGCGAACGACCGGGCCGTGGGCCTTGCCGCCGCCACGGAACTGCGGAGCGCGTGCCGAATGGTGACGGGCGCGGCCCGTACCCTTCTGCTTGTACATCTTGGCGCCGGTGCGCGCGATCTCGGCGCGGCCCTTGGCCTTGTGCGTGCCCTGCTGCTTCTTGGCGAGCTGCCAGCGCACGACGCGCTGCAGGATGTCCTCGCGCGGATCAAGGCCGAAAATCTCCTCGGAGAGTTCCACCTTGCCGGCGTCCTTGCCGCCAAGCGTTGTGATCTTGAGATCCATTATTCCGCTCCCTCTGTGGCCGGAGCCTCGTTCTTAGCAACGGCGCGGATCGCGGCAGGCTTCGGCGCGTTGGCCGGCAGTGCCACCTTGGCCGCATCGCGGACCAGGATCCAGGCGCCCTTCGATCCGGGAACCGCACCGCGGATCAGGATCAGGCCGCGGTCGGCGTCGGTCGAAACGATCTCGACATTCTGCGTGGTGACGCGGGTGTCGCCCATGTGGCCAGCCATATGCTTGCCCTTGAACACCTTGCCCGGGTCCTGGCGCTGGCCGGTCGAACCGTGCGTACGGTGCGAGACCGAGTTACCATGCGTCGCGCGGCCACCACCCATGTGGTGGCGCTTGATGACGCCCTGAAAACCCTTGCCGATCGTCGTGCCCGTCACATCGACCTTCTGGCCGGGGACGAAATGCTCGACGGTGATTTCGGCGCCGACATCGATCATGTTGTCGGCGGAGACGCGGAACTCGGCGACCTTCGCCTTCGGCTCGACGGAAGCGGTCGCGAAATGGCCGCGCAGCGCCTTCGACGTGTTCTTCACCTTGGCAAGGCCAACGCCGAGCTGAACGGCAGTGTAGCCATTCTTCTCCTGCGTGCGCTGCGCCACGACCTGACAGTTCTCCATCTGGAGAACGGTGACGGGAACATGTTCCCCGGCATCGTTGTAGATGCGGGTCATTCCCACCTTCTTTGCAATCACACCTGAACGCATCGGTTCAATTCCTTTAGAGTTCCGGGCCAGGGGCACCGCCCCTTACCGCGCTCTCATTCCCTTAGAGCTTGATCTCGACGTCCACACCGGCGGCCAGATCGAGCTTCATCAAAGCATCGACCGTCTGCGGGGTCGGATCGACGATGTCGAGCAGACGCTTGTGCGTGCGCATCTCGAACTGCTCGCGGCTCTTCTTGTCGACGTGAGGCGACCGGTTGACCGTAAACTTTTCGATCCGCGTCGGCAGCGGAATGGGGCCGCGGACGTTGGCACCGGTGCGCTTGGCCGTCGACACGATTTCCTTCGTCGAGGCGTCGAGCACGCGGTGATCAAACGCCTTCAGGCGGATGCGGATATTCTGTCCGTTCATGCGTCACTTCCTTGTTCTGGCGCGGCGCGGGCAACTCCTGCGCCCGCGACAGATCGGTTTAAGTCCAAATTACTCTTTGATGGTGACGACGATGCCGGCACCGACGGTGCGGCCGCCTTCACGGATAGCGAAGCGCAGCTTCTCTTCCATGGCGA
>NZ_JBWKME010000186.1:0-8474 GCF_056431085.1 Mesorhizobium waitakense
GGTGGTCTTGGCCTCGACCAGGCGGCGCGCGATGGTCTTGCGCATATTGTCGTGCGGGACGAGTTCGTAGGAGCCTTGCTCTAACAGACGCAGCACGTCCCCCTCCCCCTTGAGGGGAGGGTGGCCGGCCAAAGGCCGGTCGGGTGGGGTCATCTCGGCGGTGCTCGGCGCCAGGGCGGTGCCTTCTGCGGCGACCTCCTCCGTCCGCTTCGCGGACACCCCCCCCTCGAGGGGAGAGGAAAGCGCTGCGTCGATATCGGCCTTCACCACGCGACCTTGCGGGCCGGTGCCTGATATTGCTGAAAGGTTGAGGCCAGCTTCACGGGCAAGACGACGAGCCAAGGGTGTTGCACGCGCAACCGATGGCGATTGGCCAATCTCCCCCCTTGAGGGGGAGATGCCCGGCAGGGCAGAGGGGGGCGCGACGGACTGAGATGCGGGCGGGACAGCGCCCCCCTCTGTCGACTTCGTCGACATCTCCCCTACGAGGGGGGAGATTGGCGACTTGTCCTGCTTCGTAGCAGCCCCGTAAATTTCATCGTCGGCATAGATCCAGGCGACAGCCACGCCGACAGGAATGTCGATCCCCTCCTTGCCGGTGACATCGCGCAAGGTGCCGCTGGCCGGCGCATCGATCTCCATCGCCGCCTTGTCGGTCTCGATCTCGAACAGCACATCGCCCTTCTTGACGCTGGCGCCTTCCTCGGCGAACCAGCGCGAGATCTGTCCGGTCGCCATGTCCATGTCGACCTTGGGAAGAATGACTTCGGTCGGCATCGATCAGCGAACCCCTCTTACGAGGTCACGCGCAGCCGCAATGATGTCGGGAACTTGCGGCACGACAGCCTTTTCCAGCTCCGGATTGTAGGGGATCGGCGTCTCGGCGCCGCCCAGCCGCACGATCGGCGCATCGAGGTAATCGAACGCCTCGCTTTCGGCGATTATCGCGCTGACCTCGGCGCCGATGCCCAGCGTCTTGACCGCTTCGTAGACGCACATCAGCCGCGACGTCTTCTTGACGCTGTCGATGACCGTCTGCGTGTCCATCGGCCGGATGGTCCGGAGATCGACGACTTCGATGTCGATGCCTTCGGCTTCCAGCGCCGCCGCGGCGTCAAGCGCCTTGTGCACCATGATCGAGGTGGCGACGATGGTCAGGTCGCGTCCCTCGCGGCGGACGTCGGCCTTGCCTATCGGCACCGTGTAGTAGCCTTCGGGCACCGGGCCCTTCATCTTGTAGAGCAGCTTGTGCTCGAAGATCATCACCGGGTCGGGATCGGCGACCGCGGCCAGCAGCATGCCCTTGGCATCGTATGGTGTCGCCGGCTGGATGACCTTGAGGCCCGGCACATGGCCGAGCCAGGCCTCGAGGCTCTGGCTGTGCTGGGCTGCGGCACCTGTGCCGGAGCCGGCGGGAAAGCGCATTACCACCGGAACCGAAACCTCGCCCCCGAGCATGAAGCGCATCTTGGCCGCCTGGTTGACGATCTGCTCCATCGCGAGCGTGGCGAAATCGGAAAACTGGAACTCGAAGATCGGCCGCATGCCGGTGAGGGCGGCGCCGACCGCCACGCCCGCGCCACCCAGTTCCGAAATCGGCGTGTCGATCACCCGCTCGCTGCCAAACCGATCGACCAGATCGCCGGTCACCTGGAAGGCGCCCCCATAGACGCCAATATCCTCGCCCATCAGGAAGACGCGTTCGTCCATGTCCATGGCGATCGCCATGGCTTCCTGGATCGCCTGGGCGTAGCTCAGTTCACGCACCATCGCGTCCATCACGCCTGCTCCGTATAGACATAATTGCCGGTGTCGCGCACATCCGGAGACGGGCTCGCCTTGGCGAACTCGATGCCATCGGCGATCTCCCGCGCCACGGCGTCGCGAATGGCCTCGATACCCTTGTCGTCGATGAAGCCGAATTCGCGCAGCTCGCTCTCGAACAGGGTGATCGGATCGCGGTTCGACATCCAGTCCTCGATCTCCTCCTTGCTACGATAGCGGTTGCGGTCGCTCTTGGAATGGCCGCGATGGCGATAGGTCTTGGATTCGATCAGCGTCGGCCCCTCGCCGGCGCGTGCACGCTCGACAGCCTTGCAGGACGCCTCGGCAACCTCCGAAAAAATGTTGCCGTTGACGATGACACCCGGCATCGAATACGCGGCGGCGCGCTCGGCGATGTTCTTGACGGCGGTCGAGCGCGCCGTCGAAGTCGACATGCCGTAGCCGTTGTTCTCGCAGACGAAGATCACCGGCAGCTTCCAGACCGAGGCCATGTTCAACGCCTCGTGGAAGGCGCCTTCATTGTTGGCGCCATCGCCGAAGAACGACACCACGACCTTTCCGGTCCTCATCATCTTGGCGGAAAGTGCTGCCCCAACGGCGATCGGAATGCCGCCGCCGACGATGCCATTGGCGCCGAGATTGCCCTTGCCGACATCGGCGATGTGCATCGAGCCGCCACGGCCCTTGCAGTAGCCGGTGGTCTTGCCGAAGAACTCGGCGAACATGCGCTTGACCTCGGCGCCCTTGGCGACGCAGTGGCCGTGGCCGCGATGCGTCGAGGTGATCTGGTCATCCTCGGCAAGCGGCATGCAGATGCCCATGGCGCTGGCTTCCTGGCCGATCGACAAATGCATTGTGCCGTGGATGAGGCCGCGCGTGTAGCACTCCTCCGCGCCCTCTTCGAAGCGCCGGATGAGGTACATCTTGTAGAGCACATTTCTGAGCTGCTCGGCGCTGTACTGTCGATAGACGAAGGGCAGGTTGGCGCGACTGTCGGCGACGGCTTTGCTGGCTCCGGCCATGATCAGGCTCCCACGGACCCGTAGACGAGCTTGTCCTGGCGGGCGCGCAATTCGGCGATCTTGGAGCCCGGCGCGGGAGCGGCATTCGCATAGGTGACGAGCTCGCCCTTCTTGATCGGCTGGGTCACCGAGCCGCCTTGCAGCAGGCCGCAGGGAATGGCCTTGGCGGCGCGCGCCTCCGGCGCGGTCATGATCCAGGCGCGGTAGCAATATTCGCCGATCGCATCGAGCTTCTCGCCGGGTTTCATGTCCTTCTTGGCCACCGCGCAGACTTCGGCGGTCGGCTTGGCCAGCGGCACCATATCCGCCTTGCCGTAGAGCACGACACGGGCGCAGGTCAGCGGCACTTCGAGCGAGGTCAAATGATAGGGGCGGTGGAAGGTGAAATACGGACCCTTGCCCATCTTCAGATCTTCCATGCGCTCCGAAATGCGCGGGTGCGACATGTCGGCGACGACGAAGACGCCAGGCGCGACACCCTTGCCGATCGAGTAGTCGACGACGCCGACCTTCGACAGCACGCCGCCATCCTTCTGCGGCACAAGGACCTTGGACAGCTCGCCAAGCGTCGCCGCCGGGCCGTGCATGCCAGGCTTGTCGGGAACCAGCCCGGTGGCATTGGCGATCGCCGCCATCTCGACCATGGTTTTGGAGCCATCGACGAATTCGACCAGCATGCGCACATTCATATGCCGGCGCTCGGCCTCCTCCTCATAGTCGGGGGGCGTGGCGTCGATGTTGAGCGGATTGTTCTTGCCCTTGCCGGCGGCGACGATCGGATGGCCCATCGCCGAGACGAACTCGATCAGCTCCATGCAGGACGACGGCTCGTCACCCGCGCCCAGCGAATAGGTGACGCCCAGCCGGTCGGCCTCGCTTTTCAGATAGGCGCCGATGGTGACGTCGGCCTCGACATTCATCATCACCAGATGCTTGCCATGCTCCATGGCGCGCAGCCCGATTTCGGCGCCGACCGCCGGAACGCCGGTGGCGTCGATGACGACATCGATCAGGTCATTGTCGATGACCAGGCTGGCATCATTGGTGACCGCGACCTTGCCGGCCTCCATCGCCGCCGTCATCGCCGAAGCGTTCGACACTTCGCGCGCATGGCCGGTTTGCTGGAAGGCGATATCCACCGCCTTGCTGGCGGCGGGCAGGTTCAGTTCCGAAATAGCGCCGATCTCGATGCCGGACATATGGGCGACGCGGGTGACGATATCGGTTCCCATCTCGCCGGAGCCGATCAGGCCGATACGGATGGGCTTGCCCGACCTGGCGCGTTCCTCGAGATCGCGGGCAAGGCCCGTCAACGAAACATTGGAAGCCATACCGCTCGTTCCTCCCATAATGCAGGTATTCAATCGCCTGACGGGTATTGAACATATGTATTTCTGTCAAGACTAATGTGCACATCAGTTGCTTTGTGACGCACCATCGTGGAGGCTCCGCGTGACCCAAAACAGCCCACCAACGCGAGGGTCGCGCAGCGGTTGCGCAGACCACACACTGGCACGGCTGCGTGCTTCCCGGCACACGGATTCTAGGTAGCTCGTCCACCGGTCGTGGCGATCGCTGCGCCAGGCCTCTCGACGGTTCAGGCTATAGAGCCGGCGGCACCGGGAAATCGTGGAAATGCACGATCACTCCATCCCCATCGATCAAGATCACGGCATAGGCTGGCGGCTCGTGGCCGAGGCTCCAGCCCTGCGAGAAATCGAGCGCAGTCTGATGATTGGTGCTGCGCAGCGTGCTGACGGGAATGCCGCGCCAGCTTCCGGCGATCAGCCGGTGGACATGTCCGGCGAAGATGTGGCGGACATTGCCGTGGCGCAGCAGAACCTCATGCAAGGCATCGGCGTCGGCGAGCATGACACGGTCGAGCTCAGGGATGTGGATCCGGAACGGCGGATGGTGCATGAACAGGAAGACCGGCCGATCGCGAGCCTCTTGCAGTTGCTCATCGAGCCAGTCGAGACGCGCTGCACACAGTTTGCCTTCGACATGGCCGCTATCCAGCGTATCGAGCAGGATCAGGCGGCCTTCGCTGCTGTCGACGACGCTTTGGACGAAGCCGCGCTCGGCGGTGGCTTGCGGGAACATCTCAATAAACACCGCCCGGTCGTCATGGTTGCCGAGCATCAGCCGGCAGGGCGGACCGAACTTTGTCAGGCTCTCAATCAGCGCGGCATAGGCGGGGCGCTCGCCGTCATTGGTCAGGTCGCCGGAAATCACCACCAGATCAGCGTCGGCATGGTTGGCGCCGATGTCGGCAAGGCAGGCTTGCAACCTGGAGAGCGGATTGGAGCCGTACAGAAGACCGCCCGGCGTCATCAGATGCGGATCGGATATCTGGATGACTTTCATGGACCTGGCCGGGATGCTTCCTGCTGGCGGCTTTCATGTTGAAGCCTGGCAACACCAGCCGGCAAACGAAACGCGTTGACCATCCTCACTGTGCGGTCCAGCCGCCGTCCATGGGCAAGGTCGTGCCGGTGATCTGCTTGGCAGAATCCGAGCACAGGAACAGCGTCAATGCCGCAAGTTCGTCGACGGTGACGAACTCCTTTGTCGGCTGTGCCGCTAGCAGCACGTCGTGCTTGACCTGTTCCTCGGTCATGCCGCGCGCTTTCATAGTATCGGGAATCTGCTTTTCGACCAGCGGCGTCCAGACATAGCCTGGCGCGATCGCATTGACCGTGATGCCGTCAAGCGCTGTCTCGAGAGCCACCGTCTTGGTCAGCCCCGCAATGCCGTGCTTGGCCGACACATAGGCCGACTTGAACGGCGAAGCGACCAGCGCGTGCGCGGAAGCCGTGTTGATGATGCGGCCCCATTTGCGCGCCTTCATGCCGGGCAGCGCCGCCTTGATCGCGTAGAAGGCGGCGAGCAGGTTGATGCGGATGATGGCTTCCCATTTATCGTCCGGGAAGTCCTCGATCGGCGCGACATGCTGAATACCGGCATTGTTGACCAGGATATCGAGGCTGCCGAACGCGGCCTCGGCTTCGTGCACCATGGCGCTCACCGCCGCGCCGTCCATCATGTTGGCATCGGAGTAGCGGCACTTGACGCCGAAATCCTTCTCGATGCCGGCGCGCTCCTGTTCGATTGCCGCGGCATCGCCCAGCCCGTTGATGGTGACGTTTGCGCCTTCGGCGGCAAAGGCGCGGGCTATTGCCAGGCCGATACCGCTGGTCGAGCCGGTGACGAGGGCATTCTTCGAAGACAGGGAACCCATGGTGATCTCGCGCGAGGTGGGAGGGAACATGACATATAATTGTGCATCGCAGCATGACAATGGCAGAGCCATGTGTCGATGCGATTACAGCCTGACGACAACGCTGGAGCACGGCTCCTGTCCTTCGAAACCGTTGTCGCCGGGGTGACACGGCACTGTCATGGTGCCGTGCAACATAATCGGTTGCGCATTCGCGCGGTCATTCCTGACGAAATTTTGCCTGTAAAAAGCCTTGGGGGTGCAGCTTGGAAATCGCCGATGTCGTGAAGCGCGCCTATGCGATGCCGCTGACCAATCCGTCCTTCCCTCCGGGGCCGTATCGTTTCTTCGATCGCGAATACGTCATCATCACCTACCGCACGACGCGCGAGGCGCTCGAGGCCGTCGTGCCGGCGCCGCTGGAGATCGATGAGCCGCTGGTCAAGTACGAATTCATCCGCATGCCTGATTCAACTGGCTTCGGCGACTATACCGAGACCGGCCAGGTGATCCCGGTGCGCTATAAGGGCCAGCACGGCGGCTACGTTCATTCGATGTATCTCGACGACGACGCACCGATTGCCGGCGGGCGTGAACTGTGGGGATTTCCCAAGAAGCTGGCCAGCCCCAAGATCGTGCATGAGGGCGAAGTGGTGGTCGGCACGCTGCACTATGGCAGCGTTCTGTGCGCCACCGGCACCATGGGCTACAAGCACCGGGAGGCCGATCACGATTCCGTGCTTGCCTCGCTGGCTGCTCCCAACTTCCTGGTCAAGATCATCCCGCATGTCGACGGCACGCCGCGCATCTGCGAGCTGGTTCGCTACTACCTCACCGACATCACGCTGAAGGAGGCATGGACGGCGCCCGCGGCACTCGATCTGCGGCCCCATGTCATGGCCGACGTTGCGAAGTTGCCAGTGCTCGACATCGTATCCGCTGTTCATTTCACCGCCGATCTGACGCTCGGGCTGGGCGAGGTGGTTTACGACTACCTCGCTGATCGCAACCCTTCCGAGATCAGCGCAACCCAGCCGGAGAAAATTCGTGCTTGAACGCAATCGCAAGAAGGAGGCCACCGCCACCATCGAGGAAATCTCGGCGAAGTATGACCGCATCGCGCTGGTGTTTCAGGGTGGCGGCGCGCTCGGCGCCTATCAAGCCGGGGTCTATCAGGCACTGGCCGACGCCGGCTGCGAACCGAGTTGGCTTTCCGGCGTATCGATCGGCGCCATCAATGCGGCGATCATCGCCGGCAATGAATCAAGCCGCCGCCTGCAGCGGCTCGAGCAATTCTGGCAGACGATCTCGGGCCGCAAGATCTGGGCCTATACGCCGGAGGGTGACATCTACCGCGACATCCGCAACCGCACCAGTTCGTGGATGACGATGACCATGGGCCAGCCGGGCTTCTTCAAGCCGCGCAATCCCAATCCGTGGTTCGAACAGCCGGGAGCCGAGGGCGCCACCAGCTTCTATGACACGGCCGAATTGAAAGAGACGCTGGAAAGCCTGATCGACTTCGACATCCTCAACGACGGCAAGAAGCGGCTGAGCGTCGGCGCGGTCAATGTCAGGACCGGCAACTTCGTCTATTTCGACACCGAGAAAGTGCGCATCGAACCGGAGCACATCATGGCCAGCGGCGCACTGCCGCCCGCCTTCCCGTCGATACGCATCGAGGGCGAATACTACTGGGACGGCGGCATCGTCTCCAACACGCCGCTGCAATACCTGCTCGACCAGGAAGAGGACCGCTCTTCGCTGGTGTTCCAGGTCGACCTGTTCAGCGCGCGCGGCACCTTGCCACGCGGCATGGCCGACGTGCTGTCGCGGCACAAGGACATCATGTATTCCAGCCGCACGCGGCAGAACACCGACAATTTCCAGCGCATCCATGCGCTGAAGATGAAGCTGCTCGAGGCGCTGAAGCGCGTGCCCGCCGAACTGTTGAAGGATGGCGAAAAAGAGCTGATCGAGGACTATTCGCAGGCCGGCGTCGTCAACATCGTCCACCTGATCTACCAGCACAAAGGCTACGAGGGTCACGCCAAGGACTACGAATTCTCCGGCACCTCGATGCGCGAGCACTGGGAGATGGGGCTGGAGGACACGCAGCGCACGCTGCGCCATCGCCAGTGGCTGACCCTGCCGACCAATGTCGAGGGCGTCGCCATCCACGATCTGCACCGCGAGGATCCGACCTGAGGTCTTTGCTGGCGCCTTCGTCCGACGAGGGCATGGCAATCCACAATTTGCTTCAGCCGTGTTGAAATAAGCCAGACTACCCCAAACGAAAGACGGCGCCGAAACCGGCGCCGTTTTTTCATTTCAACATCTGTCTTCCGCTCTAAGGGCTGTTGATATTCATCTGGAGCTTATGATGGCGGCGGCGAGGTGAATGAACGCGGCAAAGCTCTTGTCGGTTTTGTCGGCACGCATGGCGA
>NZ_JBWKME010000187.1:0-36158 GCF_056431085.1 Mesorhizobium waitakense
CTCGGTGACCGAGCCGGCCTGCGTGGCCGAGGTGATGGTCGGCGCGTCGTTGGTGCCGGTGATGGTGATGGTGAGCGTGGTCGAAGAGGTAGCCCCATTGGCATCCTTGACCGTGTAGGTAAACTGATCCGTCGCCGTGGCGCCCTGAGCCAGCGCATTGGTGTCGGTATCGGCGTTGTTGAGCGTATAGGTGTAGCTGCCGTTCGACCCGATAGTGACCGAGCCGTAGGTCCCAACCACTGCCAAGCCCACATTGCCGGCGCCGCCGTTGACGGCCGAAACTGTCTTGCTGTCGCCACTGTCGACGTCGGTGTCGTTGGTCAGCACGTTGCCGATGGCAGAGGCGTCGCCGGCGAACGGTGTGTTGCCGGGGTTGACGCCGGCCTCGGTGACCGCATCGCCAACATTGGTGTCGGCGACGGCGATCGGGCCGTCGTTGGTCCCGGTGACGGTGATGGTCAGCTGCGCAGTATCCGTAAGCCCGTGCGGGTCACGGACGGTGTATGTAAACACCTCGGTGACAGTGACCCCATCGGCCAGCGCGTTGGTGTCCCCATCGCTGTTGCTCAGCGCGTAGCTATAGGTTCCGTTCGCATTCAAGGTCAGTGAGCCATAGGTGCCCACCAACGCAGATCCGACCGTGCCAACACTTCCTGATCCGGATTCCGTACCTGTCCGGACCGCCGACACGACCAGCGACGCCTGGCCGTCGTCGGAATCCGTGTCATTGGTCAGCACATTACCTGCCGCTGCGACGTCACCGGCAAGGAGGGCATTCCCAGGGCCGACGCCGGCCTCGCGCACCTGGTCGGCAGCGTTAGTATCGTTGAAGCCGACGGGCGAAGTTGGATCGAGACTGACTGAGACCTGCTCGATCGCGGAGACCTTGAGATTGATCGAAGTGAATGTAAATTCTGCTTGACCTGCCTGGCCCGTATTCAAGTTCGAGTTTGCGGCAATAAAGGCACGAAACTGAGCAATTTCACCGTTAAACGCCGCCATAAAGGACGCATTGGCGAGTTGGTCATTGCTTAGATAGATAAGGAGCGTATCGATCTCGGCAGTGCCTTTGGCAGCATTGCCATTGCCGCCGTCGTAGACGTCGTAGCCAGAAAAAGCTGTTTGTCCGGCCGTTATCCCGGTGCCGTAGAATTGGCTGCCAATCTTGTACTGATTTTCCCACGCTCGATAGATAAGCGTGTCCGCTCCAGATCCGCCCAAGACCGTATCGAAACCACTACCTCCATCGAGCGTATCGGCGCCTGACCCGCCATTCAGGCGATCGCTTCCAGCGCCCCCCAAAAGCACGTCGTCTCCGCTACCGCCGACCAGATTGTCGTTGCCGATCGTGCCAATGGTCGTTGCCATGTCCTAACCCCTATTTCGCTCGTTGTTCTTGTCGGCCAAGAACTGCCGACGTCGACCGCTCGCCTGTGGCGCGGTCGCTCAAAAATTGTGAAGCTGTGCAAGCAAGTTCGCCTTCGCCAACAAACGGGTTGCTCCCGGGCGAGAGCGCCAGGACCAATGAGTTCGCGTTCAGAGCAATGACATTTGTACCGACACCAAAGGCCCATGCTGGCGAGCCCGCCGAATACCTGATGTCGGCTGAAACCTTACAATCGGCGCCCACGGGTCTCTTTGTGTCGGCCGAGGCTGGAAACCAATCATCGATAGGGCAAAGTCCGATCCCGGCTGAATCATTGCTCAACGGATCGAGAGAAACAGCGGCCTGCGGCGTGGAAGTGAAGATCGTCGTATTTTCGGCAAGGCCGCAGGGATCGTCGCCGGTTAGCGGAGTATTTGGAAACGATGTCGCAGTTGCGTTGGCATCTGTGCTTTGACAAGAAGCCATTAAACCCCACCCCTTTTTCACTCTTGCGCCAGCACAAAAACAGATGCCCCATCATCTATTTGAGTGCCGTATCCGGCGGCTATCTACTCTCCATTTAAACCTGTTGAACGATCAACATGCTGGTTTTGACCGACGTCTATTGGCAGCGCACAATCCATAAGATGCGCAGGCGTCGTCGCAATCCCGCGATCAGCCATGCATCAACATGGCCGTCCACAACGGGTCTTGTCTCGACGATGGCAGCTGCGGCGAGTTTTCCTGGCCGCGCTGCGTTCCCCTTTAGCCCCTATGGCGTCGCCCATTCCCTGATTGCCAGTCAGGATCTTCTTAGTTGATGCTTATATTAGCACAGTCTTAACGCTAACGAAGAGTAAGCGTCAACATCCAAAAAGAGGTACGGTTAACAGCCAAAAGCATCAGCAGGGGAGGGGCTCTCGCGCGGGAAAGTAGCAGTACGATCGCGAAGGACCCCACTAGCTAGGAGCGCTCGTCGGACAGCGGCAGACGGGATCGTACCGCGTTGTCGTCAGACTTGCGTGCTCGTCGCCTTTACCTTCACCGTCTCGCTCAGAGCAGTGGTACTTGCCGGTGCACTATGTCGTTGAAGTGCAACTCCCTGCGTCCGTTTTCTGACGGATGCCGGGGCATCGGAAGCGAGATCATTGTGCACCAGGATTGTCGTGCCATTGGTGGCGGGACGATACGGAACTATACGGGAAGACTTTTAATTTTGGCCCACGAAAAAGTCAATTAAATCAAGGTTCTCGTTACGTCCTCCGGGCCCACCAAAACCTCCGCCTATCTCATTGTTTTTGTTGTATTTTTTGAGAATGACCCACGATATGGAATCGAACCCCCTCTCGTGTGAAGAACCTCGAAGCGTTTTTACGCATTTGAAGGACATCGAATCGAGCCAGTCATAGCCACAGCTGAATTAGAGCGACCGTTGTCGCGTTTCAGCGAAATTCGATGAGCCGACGTCCGCGCTCGATCCGGAACTCGTCGGCGAGGTCCTGGAAGTCATGAAGGACCTCGCCGAAGAAGGCATCACCATGGTCGTGGTAACGCACGAGATCGGTTTTGCGCGGGAGGTCGCCGACCAATTCATTCATGGATGGAGGCGTCGTTATGGAGGCGGGCAATCCTAGGGAGATAATCGCTAACCCAAAATCAGGACGTACGAGGGAATTCCTTGCCCGCGTTCTATGAGGGCGACTGTCAGCTCCATTGGCGTGGCGGTTTTGAAGTCGTGAGCGATTGGCCGCAGGCTTCGCAGTCCGGGATCGTGTTGCTGCGAAGTCGCAATGTCCGGACCGAAATCCTGTTCGAGCGGCTCAGCGATGAAGGGGTGAGATGCAGTGTCAGGAATGATGCAATCCGCTTCTCGCCCCACTATTTCAGAGACAGTACTGAAGCGTCTCGGGTTCTCGACATTCTGCGGCCGGCTTGATCCCAACCGTCGTCCTCGTCGCAATCGCCAACCGGAGCGTCGCTTCAAACACAGCGGCCGCGGGAAAGCGGCAACTGTGCCGACGTGAGAACGACATTTCCGCTGGAGCGGAAGATAGTTTGCCACCGATTTTGCCGTCGCCGACGACTAACATAATTGTTATTTATCAACAACTTAAGAAGCTGGTCGCTAAATCAGTTCAAGTAACCAGCCTGCCACTCGCCGATCGCATCATCTATGGCAGCTTTACGCCTCATATCGGCCGTTGCGGTACGCTCTGGGCGTTTTCTAGAAACGGTCATTGCTGGTGTCCTTGGGGGACGCCAATCGCGATCGATTCGCTCGTTGGGCTCTGCGGCTGAAGCGATCGATCCTGAAATCGTCGAGTGGCGTTTCGCAACGGCCAGTCGTCATGAATTCGGCCATGGCGTCGCCCACGCCCGGACCGAGCTGGAAGCCATGTCCGCTGAAGCCGAAGGCGTGGAACAGGCCTGGTGTCGTCGCCGAGCGTCCCATGACCGGCAGCATGTCCCTGACATAGCCCTCGCAGCCGGACCACGTGCGGATGACGGAGACCCGCGCGATTGCCGGCAGCAGCCGCGCGACGGCGCGCAATTGCATCGGGAGGCGCATGGGGTCGGCGGCCGCGTGGCCAGGGTCGAGGTCCACTGCGACCCTTTCGGCCGCGCCGCCGAAGATGATATTGCCCCGTTCGACCTGGCGTAGATAGGCGCCATGGTCTTTGTCGCGCGTCCAGATGCCGACCACCGGCTTGATCCGATGCGGCAGCGGTTCGGTCACGCCCATTTGCGGACCGCGGGCGTCGAGCGGGACTTCTTCGCCGAACCCAGCGGCGATGCGCGCGCCCCAGGCTCCGGCGGTGTTGAGCAGGCACTCGGAGGCGAATGTGCCCTTCGAACTGGTGACAAGGAAACCGGAGCCCGTATAGGTGATCTTCTCGACCTCAGCTCCCTCGATGATTTGCGCCCCCAGTTTGCGGGCCGCTGCGGCAAAGGCCGGCGCGATCAGCCGTGGATTGCCGCTGCCGTCATGCGCAGAGAATGACGCGGCGATCGCGTCGGGGCCGAGGCCGGGAAAGCGGGCGCTAATCTCGCGTGGGCCGAGTTCTTCGAGCTCGAGGCCCCAGGGCTGCGCGGCTTGGGCATAGGCCCGCATGTCGGCAAGGCTTCCTTCATCGAAGATCAGCCGGACATGACCGGTGGCGCGGAACTCGACGTCGCGGCCAAGCATCTTTTCTGCTTCGCCCCACAGTCGGAGCGAGCGGTGGGCCAGTGGAAGCTGGGACAGATGGCGTCCCGTGCGCCGGATGTTGCCGAAGGAGGCGACTGTCGCTCCGGTACCCACCCGATTGCGCTCGATCAGCGTCACGCGCGCGCCGCGCCGGGCGAGGAAATAGGTCGAAGCCGTCCCCATCAGTCCGCCGCCCAGCACGATCACATCCATGGTTATTCCCTAGAGTATGATCCCGAAAAGTGGGAACCGGTTTTCGGGAAGATCATGCTCCAACAAAGAGCTAGATGATGGCTATTCGACCAAATGTCATCTTAATCTAGCGCGGAGCGGACAATCCCTGAAGGCGCCGATCTTGTCGGCACCGCTTCATTGCGTCAAAGATGGGTTTGGACAACAGCCATAAGCTTAGCCTATGGAGTGGCAATGCGTGCCCGTCAGCTCGAAGTGTTCATCGCCGTCATGCGCGCGGGCACCGTGACCGCCGCGGCGCGGATGCTGAACATCTCCCAGCCTGCGCTCAGCCAGATCCTGCTCCATACCGAGGATGAACTCGGCTTCACGCTGTTCGAGCGGGTGAAGGGCCGCCTGCGGCCGACCCCGGAGGCGCTCGAGATCTTCGCCGATGCCGAGAGGCTGTCGGCGGGGCTGGAGGGCTTGCGCCGCAAGACCACCGATCTGCGTCTCGGCCGGACCGGGCTGGTGCGGGTCGCGGCCTCGCCGCCGCCGGCCATGGCGATCTTGCCGCGCGCTTTCACCAGATTTCGGGAGCAGCATCCGAATATATTGCTGCGTTCTCATAGCGCGCCGATCGCCGCGATCGTCGACATGCTGCGCGCCGGCGATGCCAGCCTCGGCGTGGCCATGGACGACCACCTGCCTCCCGACATCGGGGTGGAGGTGATCGGCAGCGTCGGCTTCGCCTGCCTGCTGCCCGCCGGGCATGCGTTGTCCGGGAAAACCGAGCTGAGCCTCGCCGATCTCGCCGGCGAGGAGTTGATATCCTATCGCGGAAACACCCGCCCCGCCGACGAGTTGGCTCTCGCTGCCCGCGCGCAAGGTGTGGCGCTTTCGCCGTCGCTCGAGATTGATGTCTCCATCTCGGCGGTCGGCTTCGTCCAGGCCGGCCTGGGTGTCGCTCTGGTCGACGCATTGCTGCCCTGGCATCAGTTTGCCGGGCTTGCCGTCCGGCCGCTCGCGGCGGGGCCGGAATTTCCGATCGCGCTGCTCACGTCGCGCACACGGGCCCTTTCGCGGGCCGATGAAATGATGCGCGAGCAGATCCGTGCGGCCTGTTCCGTTGTGCTGGGCAGTGACAAAGCAAGGGCATAAGCAAGACTTATATTGTTCCTCGTCATACGTCTTGGACCCCGGCCATCCTGTCGTGTCAGCTTTGGTTGGCAGACAGGAAGGGACACATCATGGATGGTGCCATCGCGATGGACGAGGCGCGGAACGAAGCCGACTGGAAGGTCGGCGTCGATATCGGCGGCACATTCATTGATTTCTGCGCGCTGGAAGCCCGCTCCGGTCGAGTCGCCTCGCTGAAAGTGCTGACGACGCCGGAAGATCCGGGCGCCGAGCTGATGACCGGCCTCACGCTTCTGGCTGAACGCGAAGGCTTTGATCCTACCCGTATGACGCGCTTCGTGCACGGTACGACGGTTGGCATCAACACCATCATCCAGCGCAAGGGCGCACCGCTCGCGCTTTTCACCAATGCCGGCTTCGAGGACGTCATCGAACTGGCGCGGCTGCGCATGCCGGACATGTATTCGCTGTTCTGCGCGCGGCCGGACCCGCTGATCTCGCGCGACATGGTTTTCGGCATTCCGGCCCGCATGCGTGCCGATGGCAGCGAATCCCGGGCGCCGGACATGGCGGCGGTGGAAAGGGCGGTGGCGGTGGCGAAAGCGAACGGGGTGCAAGGCGTCATCGTGTCCTTCCTCCATGCCTGGCGCAATGCCGCTCAGGAAGCTTCAGTGAAGGCGACGATCGCGCGTCTTGCGCCCGACCTCTTCGTCTTCTCCTCGGCCGAGGTCTGGCCGGTCATCCGCGAATATGAGCGCAGCTCGACCGCCATCCTCAACGGCTATGTCCATCCGCGCGTCGCGGGCTATCTGACGGCGCTGGAAGAGCGGCTGAAGGAGCACTGCGTACCTGCCCGCCCCATGCTGACGAAGTCGAATGGCGGGCTGATGAACGCCGCCGAAGGCAAGCGCGCCTGCGTGAACATGCTTTTGTCGGGAACCGCCTCCGGCGTCATCGGCGCCTCGTGGCTGGCGCGCCAGGCAGGCGAAGACAAGGTTCTTACCCTCGACATCGGCGGCACCTCGGCCGACTTCGCGCTTATCATCGGCGGCGAAGCGCAGTTCGGCACCGGCGAGTTGATCGGCGAATTTCCGCTCCATATCCCTTCCGTATCGGTCAGCTCGATCGGCGTCGGCGGCGGTTCGATCGCCAGTGTCGATGCGCAGGGGGTGCTACGGGTCGGACCGGAATCGGCCGGTTCGACGCCAGGACCGGCCTGCTACGGCCGTGGCGGCGAGAGGCCGACGGTGACGGACGCCATGGTGGTGTGCGGATGGCTCGGTCACAGCGAGATGGCCTATGGCCAGCTCAGAATCGATACCGGCCTGGCGCATCGCGCGGTCGGCGAGCTTGCCGCCCGGCTCGCCCGCCCCATCGAGCAGACCGCGCAGGCGATCCTCGACATCGCGGTGTCGGAGATGTTCGTCGAGGTCGAGAAGCTCGCCTCGCGTGCCGGCGTGGACCTGCGCGACTTCACGCTGATGCCTTTCGGTGGCGGCGGGCCGATGCTGGGCGCCTTCCTTGCCCGTGAACTCGGGATGAAGCGTGTCATGGCGCCGCGCCGGCCCGGCGTGGTGTCGGCGCTGGGCGGCCTGGTGGCGGACCTGCGCGGGGACTTTATTCGCACCATCTTCAGCCCGCTGTCGGGCGTGTCGCTTGCCGGAATTCGCGAGGCCTTCGAGGCTCTTGCGCGGGAGGGCCGCGATTGGCTCGCGGCGCAGGGGCACGATGCGGCGGCGGAGCTCAGTCTTACCTGCGACATGCGCTATGTCGGGCAGAGTTATGAAATCGAGGTCGTCCTTCTGCCGGAATGGCTGGCGGACGGCAATGTTGCGGCCATCGAGCAGGCCTTCCATCTCACCCATGAGCGGCTCTACGATTTCCACGACCCGGAGGGCGAGATCGAACTTGTGAATGTCCGGCTGTCCGCCATAGGCGCAGGGCCGAAGCTCTCCCTTCCGGAGACCGACGAGATCGACGCTCCGGCCATCCCGGCGCGCCGTCTTCCGGTCTATACGGGCGCGAGCGTCGAGACCGTCGACCTCCACGACCGGCAGGCACTCGTGCCGGGCAGTACGTTCCGCGGGCCTGCCGTGGTCGTTCAGGAGGACACCACCTTCGCCATTCCCGCGGGAGCGCAGGCCTGGGTCGACCGCCATCTCAACCTTTTGCTGACCTTCCCGGAGTGATGCCATGTTTGACCGCACAAACCTTCAGGTTCTGGCGAACCATGCCCGCTCGGCCGCCGAGAACATGGCCCACACGCTGCACCGCACCGCGCATTCCGCCTTCGTCAAGGAGACGCAGGACTTTACCGTGATGCTGATGGACCGTTTAGGCGCGACTTTCGCCGTGCCGATGGAACTCGGTGCCACCTGGTATCCGGGGCTTTCGTATCACCGCGCGATCGCTATGGTCGACGACTACCGGCCGGGCGACGTCGCCTTCACCAACGATCCCTATTCGGGCTACGTCGCCACGCACGCGCCCGACACGCATTTGTGGAAGCCGGTCTTTGTCGACGGCGACATCGTCGCCTGGACCGGCGGGCACATCCACAACACCGACATGGGTGGGGCGGTGCCGGCTTCGCTCAGCCGGGCGCTGACTGAAATCCATCAGGAAGGCATCCGCTTTCCGCCGATGAAGCTGGTGAATGGGGGCATCTTTGACGAGACGATCCTGCGGATCATGAGCACGAATGTGCGCAAGCCCGACCTCAACATCGGCGACATCAAGGCGCTTGTCGGGGCGCTCAACACCGGCGAGCGCAAGATCCAGGCAATGGTGAGGAAGTTCGGCAAGGCCGGCTTCATCGAAGGCGTTTCCGCGCTTCTCGACCAGGCGGAAGCGCAGGCGCGCGACGTGCTGCGTTCCATGCCCGACGGCACATGGGAATTCGCCGATTACGCCGACGAGGATTCGGTCGAGGCCAATCCGTGCCGGCTGAAGCTGACGCTGACGATCAAGGGCGATGCGGCGGTGCTCGACTTCACCGGCTCCGATCCGCAGCTCGGCTCCTCGCTCAACGTACCTTCGGGCGGTGACCCCCGCCACACCATGCTGCTGGTGGGCGTCTACTACGTGCTCTACACACTCAACCCGAAGATCCTGCTCAACACCGGCCTGACCCGGCCGTTCACCTGCATCACGCCTCAAGGTTCGGTGCTGAACCCGGTCCATCCCGCCGCTGTCGGCATGCGCTCGCTCACTTGCGCCCGACTGCGGTCGGTCATCTTCGGTGCCTTCTCGCAGGTGATGCCCGAGCGCCTGCCCGCGGCGCCGGCCGGCAACAACTGCATCGTCAACGTCATGACCACGGACGAGCGCACCAGCCGGACCGTCATCACGGCGGTGAACCCCGTGGTCGGCGGCGGCGGTGCGATGCCGCATCGCGACGGGACCAACGGATCAGGCGCGGATGCTGCCTATCTCAAGAACACGCCGATCGAGATCACCGAGACGGAGACCCCGGTCGAATTCCTGAAATATGGGCTCGCCAGGGACAGCGGCGGTGCGGGGCGTTGGCGCGGCGGCCTGGCGACCGAGATGGCCTTCCGCGTCTTTGCCCCCGATTCTAGGATCACGGCGCGCAACCGCGACCGCAGCTTCTTCCGTCCCTGGGGCGTGCTGGGTGGCAAGGCGGCCGGCCTGTCGGACATGGTCGTCAATCCGGGGACCGAGCGCGAGCGGCGGCTGGGCAATATTGACACCACTGTGCTGCGGCCCGGCGATGTGCTCGAGATCCGCTCCGCCGGAGGCGGAGGGCGCGGCGATCCACGTCAACGCGAACCCTGGCGGGTCGCACAGGATGTGCGGCGCGGCTACGTCTCGACGAAAGCTGCCGAGTACGACTATAGCGTCGTCATCCGCGGCGGCGAGATCGACGAGCAGGCAACGGGGCAACTGCGCGCACGGCAGGAGCCGGCCGCCGGCCATTTCCATTTCGGTCCGGAGCGCGACGGCTACGAAGCGCAGTGGACGCCGGACGCCTATGACCGGCTCACTGCCATACTGGGGGATTTGCCGATCCATTGGAGGTTCTTCACCAAGACGGAGGTCTTCCGCCGCATGAAGGGGCGCTGGGGACCGGAGGGCGTCCAGGCGGCCTTCGATGCTGTCTGCGAACGCTTCCCCGAACTGCCTCGTCCTGGCACGGTGCGAGAGGCGGCGGAATGATCACCGCCGGCCGCATCGTCAGGCTGGCCGAGTTCGACCGGCCAGAGGTGCATTTCTATCTCGACGGGCAGATGTGCAGTGCGTTGGCGGGCGACACCGTGCTGACCGCCGTGCTGGCTTCAGGCCACGTGTTGCGAAAATCCGAGTTCGGACCCGAGTGGCGCGCCGGGTTCTGCCTGATGGGAGCCTGCCAGGATTGCTGGGTGTGGCAGGACGAGGGCCCGCGCCTGCGGGCGTGCTCGGCTCTGATCACGCAAGGCATGCGGTTGCGCACGACGCCGCCTGAGATCTGGCCGTGAGCGAGACCTTGCCGCGAATCGTGATCGTCGGCGCTGGCCCTGCCGGCATAAGGGCCGCAGCCATGCTGGTCGAGGCCGGGCTCCATCCGGTGGTGATCGACGAGGGGCAGCGCGCGGGCGGGCAGATCTATCGCCGTCCGCCTGCCGGATTCGCCCGCACCGCGAAACAACTCTACGGATCGGAGGCGGCGAAGGCCAGCGCACTGCATCAGCTCTTCGACCGGCTGGCCGAAGAGAGGCGCCTTACCCATTGCGCGGGAAGCTCGGTCATCGCCGTGCAGGAGGGTAGGCTGCATGTGCTGGGGGAGGGCGGCGTGCAGGTGATCTTCCATGACCGCCTGATCCTTGCGACCGGTGCATCCGACCGTGTCGCTCCGATCCCCGGCTGGCAGAGCGCCGGCGTCTACAGCCTTGGCGCGGCGCAGATCGCGCTCAAGGCGCAGGGCGTGGCGCTGGGGCAGCGGATCGTCCTGATCGGATCGGGACCTTTGTTGACGTTGGTCGGCGCCCAGCTTGTCAAGGCTGGAGCGGATGTGGCGGCGGTATTGGACACCTCTTCCTGGCGCCAGCAGATGCGGGGGCTCTGGAAGCTTGCCGCCCGGCCGTTGGTGGCGCTGCGCGGTCTGGCCCTGCGGGCGCGGCTCGGCGGCCGCTACCATACGGGCGTGACGCCCGAAGGGATCGAGGCCGACGGCAACGGTGTCTCAGCGATGCGCTGGCGCGACGCCGGCGGAAGGCAGCACCTCACCCCATGCGACACGATAGGCATGGGCTGGCACCTGCGGGCGGAGACGCATGTGGCCGACCTGGCGGGATGCGCCTTCACCTATGACGATCGGTGGCGGCAATGGCTACCGAAGACCGACCAGATGGGGCGCGCTGGCAACGGAACCTATCTCGCGGGCGATGGAGTTCGTCTTCTGGGAGCAGACGGCGCGGAGATCGCGGGGCGTCTGGCGGCAGCGGCGTGCCTTGCCGATCTTGGATTTCCAGCGCCCTCCACCGCGGCCGATCTGCGGGAGCTTGCACGGCTCGAGCGCTTTGCCCGTGGCCTGGCTTGCGCCTTTCCCTGGCCGGCTGCGATGGCGCGGGCACTCCCCGATGACGCGATCGTCTGCCGCTGCGAGAACGTGACCGCCGGAGATATACGCGAAAGTGTGGATTTCGGCGGCGGCGAAGCGAACAGGGTGAAATCGCTGTCGCGCGTCGGTATGGGTCGATGCCAGGGACGCTATTGTCAGTTGGCCGCCGTCGAGCTCATCGCGGCGCAGACCGGCTGCACGCCTGGTGCTGTCGGCCGGTTGCGCGGGCAAGCACCTGTCCGCCCGGCGCCTATCGGCGCTTTTGTGCGGGACGGCTGATGCGGTTTCAAAGCGATCTCTGGAGGGCTGCCGGAACATGCCGAGCTTTGGGTTAGAAGTCGGCAACCTTCCCCCAGACCGAAGTGTCGAAGCGCCTGGGATCATAGGATTGCGGATCGACGATCGGTTGCGACCCGGTCATCAGATCGGCGACGAGGTGCCCGGCGCCGGGCCCGATGCCGAAGCCGTGTCCCGAGAACCCGGCAGCCAGGAAGAAACCCGGAATGGTATCAATCTCGCCGATAGCGGGCACGCCATCCGGTGTGCTGTCGATGTAGCCGGCCCAGGTCGCGCTGATCCTGGTCTTTCGAAGGTCGGGCAGAAGTTCGAGTGCCCGGGCATGGGTCAGGCGGATAGTAGCCTGGTCCGGGGTCGGATCGAGGATGCGCATCCGCTCCATCGGCGTCGGCTGGTCGAGCCGCCAGCGGCGGAGCGTTTCGTGGCCCGAGCACATGCCCTGCAGGCCGCCGGGCGCGAGGCTGCGCCACCGCTTCAGGAACATGGGCAGGAACTGCGAGGAGAAGCGCAGCTGCTGCGGCGTCACGTCCACGCGGCCGCGTCCACTTATGGCGAGCGTGTAGCCGCCGTCGCCACGACGCGTGGCCGAAATCCCCGCCGTGTGCAGCGCATCCGGCAGACCCGCCGCGCCTGGCGAGACGGACAGAATGGAGGAGCGGATCGACGCCTGCGGAAAGCGGAAACCGAGCTGCCGGCAAAAGGAGGATGCCCAGGCGCCGCCGGCCAGCACCGCCACCCTGGTCCGGATCGTCCCGCTTTCGGTGACCACGCCGCTCAGGCGTCCGCCCTCGGTCTCGATGCCACGCGCGGCGCAATTCTGGTGCACTGAGCTTGCGAGCTTGAGGATGGCCCGGGCGACCGCGGGCGCAGCCCGCGACGGATCGGCGGTGCCGTCGGTCGGCGAGAAGACACCGCCCTTCCAGGTCCGGCCAGTGGCTCGGCCCCGCTCGCTGGCGTCCGCGCTGTCGAGCATGTGCGTGGTGACACCGGCCGTCCTGGCGAAGTCACGCCAACGCACCCAGCCGGCCAGTTCCGCCTCGTCATTGCTGAGATAGAGCAGGCCGCAGCGGCGGAAGCCGGTGTCTTGGCCGCTTTCCGTCGCGAAGCTGTCCCACAAGTCAAGGCTTCGGGTCGCCATTGGCAATTCGCGGGCGTCGCGGTTCTGCTGGCGGCACCAGCCCCAGTTCCTCGAGGACTGCTCGGCGCCAATCCAGCCCTTTTCGACAAGCGCGACCTTCAGGCCGCGCCGTGCCAGATAATAGGCCGCGAAGATGCCGACGATGCCGCCGCCGATCACCACCGCTTCCGCGGCCCGCGGCAGTTCGCCAGATGTCTCGATTTGCTGCAGTGGTGCGTGCATGGTCTCTCTGCCTTGACGCTCCAATCTACCGTGTTGTGCAGGCAGCCGCTGCCGCAGTTGAAGCTGAAGCAGAATTTTATTCCGGCTGCCCTGTCGAAATCGGGAGCCGCTGCGTTTCTTAGCGCTGTCCGCTTGGGTGGACAGGCCAACGGGCTGTGGTAGTGTCAATGCCTATGAGCAACGCAGCATTTTGTGCTGTGGCATGCGTTCTGCGGAGACGGCCATGAAACTGGATCGGATCGACATCAAAATTCTTCACGAATTGCAGAAGAACGGCCGCATCACCAATGTGGAACTGGCCGATCTGGTGCATCTGTCGCCTAGCCCGTGCCTGATGCGGGTGAAGAAATTGCAGTCGGAAGGCTACATCGAAGGCTATTCCGCGCAGGTCAATATCGGAAAGCTCGGCCAGACGCTGACCGTGTTCACCGAAATCACCTTGAAGAACCATCGCCAGGTGGACTTCGCCCGCTTTCTCGCTGTTGTGGAGAAGATTGACCAGGTCATCGAATGCCACCTCGTGTCGGGCGGCTACGACTATTTGATGAAATTCGTGACCGCCGGCATCGCTGAGTACCAGACCATCATGGAACGGCTGACCGACATGGATATCGGCATCGACAAGTATTTCAGCTTCGTGGTGCTGAAGTCCCCCATCGTCAAGGCGCACATGCCGCTGCCCAGCCTGTTTCCGAGGTAGTCAACGGCGAGCGCGCTGCGCTTGTCGCCTGCAGCCCGCTACAAGGTGTCCGGCCGCAATATCGGGTGCAGCGCTTTCAATTCGGCTTGCATCTCGGCGATCATCCACGCGCGGATGTCGGAGACGACAGGCCGTACCGGCCTTGAGCGCGGTGCAATCAGCTGATGGATCCGCCCTGTCTTGATCTGCCTGTCCGAGGCCGGGACAAGGGTTCCCTGAAGCAACGCCCTTGAAACGTTGCTGAGCCAGCCGAGCGCCACGCCTTCCCCGTTCATCGCGGCTTGAAGCACGACCGCGTAGTCCGAGAATTCGAGCCACTTTGCCCTGCTGGTCTTGCGGTCCGCCACACTGCCCCATGCGTCCAGCCACTGCTCCCTGGCGTCGGTCAGGTGAAGCAGGACATGACCTTGCCCGGTTCCGGCATGGATCAATCGACCGTGGGCCGACAAATAGGATGGGCTGCATACCGGAACGATGATTTCCGGCGAGAATGCCCAGTGGTGATAGTGGGTGTCGTCATCCGCCAGGATTCTCGTGGCAAGGTCGACATTCTCGGCTGGTCCTCGCAGAACGCCCGCGATCAGTTCGAACCTCAGGTCGACGTCAGGAAACCTCGTGTTGAATGCTCCTAACCTGGGAACGAACCAATAGGTTGCCAGAGAACTCGAAAGTGAAAGGGTCACCACCGGCTTTGCAGCGCTGTTCTGCTTGATCCTCCGGATCACCTCCGCGATGCCGTCAAATCCCTCCCGCACAGCCGAATAGAGGGCACGTCCTTCTGCAGTCGGGGCCAATCCCGTTGGACTCCGCGTGAAAAGAGGAACACCGAAATCGGCCTCGAGCTGCGCAATGCTGCGGCTGATCGATGGTTGCGTGACGTTGAACTCGCGCGCCGCGGCCGTGAAGCTACCCGACCGGACAGCAGCTTCGAAGACAAGCAGTCCGCGCGCGGAGGGAACGAGTTTAGCAAAGCCAGCCATACGTCCAGCGTATAGCGACCCCAACAATTTACAAGCTTTCCGCGATCCCGGAAATGGCCAAGTATAACCGTCATGAATGGGGCGGAGCAGAACGTGAAGGTAGCGGGATCTCAAGCAGGCAGCACATCCAGCGATCCTCTGCTTCAGCCGTTTCGGCTCAAGGGTCTGACGCTGCGCAACCGTGTTGTGAGCACCAGCCATGCCTCGATGCTGGACGATGGCGGCCTGCCGCTCGAGCGCTACCAGCGCTACCATGAGGAGAAAGCGCATGGCGGCCTGGCGATGACCATGGTGGGCGGCTCGGCCATGACCTCGCCCGACTCGAGCTGGGGCGGGGGTCAGTTGGACCTCTCGACCGACCGCATCGTGCCTCATCTCCAGTCGCTGTCGCAGCGAGTGCATCGCCGCGGCGCTGCGGTCATGTGCCAGGTCTCACACCTTGGCCGGCGTGCCACCGCCTATGCCGGGAACTGGCTGCCGCCCGTGGCGCCGTCACGCGTTCGCGAGACGCGAAACCGGAATTTTCCGAAGGAGATGGACACCACGGACATCGACAGGATCATCAAGGACTACGCCAGTGCTGCCAGGCGCTGCCTGGACGGCGGTCTGGATGGCGTCGAAACCGTCACCGGCGGCCATCTGATTGGTCAATTCCTCTCGCTCAGAACCAACAGACGCACGGATGGCTTCGGCGGTTCACTCGAAAACCGCGCGCGCTTCGGTCTGACGGTTCACGAGGCGATCCGCCGCGCGGTGGGCGACGATTTCGCCGTCGGCATCCGGTTCGTGATCGACGAGGCGGTCGAGGACGGGTCGGATTTCGAGGAATGCCTTGCCTTCGCCAGGTTGTTCGAGCGGGAAGGTCATCTCGACTTCTTCAACTGTATCTTTGGCCGCATGGACACCGACCTATCGCTGGCTGAGCAGAACATGCCCGGCATGTTCAGCCAGAGCGCGCCGTTTCTGCCGTTGGTCGGGCTATTCAAACGGGAAACCAGGTTGCCCGTGATTCACGCCGCAGGCATCAGGGACATAGCGACTGCGCGGCATGCTATCCGCGAGAACCTCGTCGACCTGGTCGGCATGACCCGGGCGCATATTGCCGACCCCCATATCGTCAACAAGGTGATGCGCGGCGAGGAAGAACGCATTCGCCCATGTGTCGGCGCGTCCTACTGCCTGTACAAGAAGGTGCAGTGCATTCACAACCCGGCCAGCGGCCATGAAACGATCATCAGCCATACCATCGTGCCGGCTGAAACGCTGAAACGTGTGGTCGTGGTCGGCGGTGGTCCGGGCGGGATGGAAGCGGCAAGGGTCGCCGCCGAGCGCGGACACAGAGTGAGCCTGCTCGAAGCCGGGGCGCGACTTGGTGGGCAGGTGCTCGTCGCGGCCTCGGCGTCCGATCGCAAGGATCTCATCGGCATAGTCGACTGGCGTACCGACGAGCTCGCTCGCCTGGGCGTGGAAGTCCATCTCAACACCTATGCGGACGCGGAAATCGTCCTTGCCGAGCAACCGGACACGGTGATCATCGCCACCGGTGGCGTTCCCGATATGGAACGGCTGGAAGGCGCTGAGCATTGCGACAGCGTCTGGGATGTCCTGACCGGGGTCGTGCCGGCGAAGGACGACGTGCTCATCTACGATGAGACTGGACGCCAGGCGGCAGTCTCCTGCGCCCTGCATCTTGCACGTCCGGGGCGCGTGGTCAGCCTGGCCATGGCGGACGACACGCTGGCGGTCGAGACGCCCTATCCGGACCGGGTGAGTTTCCGCAAACGCGCCTCGGAACGCGGCATCCGCGTCGTCAGCGATGTGCGCCTGGTCAAGGCAGCGCGCCAGGGCAACGGGATCGCCGCCACGTTCCGGCATGAACTCACCGGTGCGGAAACGGAAATGACCGCGGCCCAACTCATTGTCGAGCGCGGTACGGTACCCATGGAGGATGCCTATCAGGAATTGCGGGGCCGCTCCGTCAACAACGGCGTCACCGACATAGCACTCATGACCGGAACGGTATCGAAAGGGGACGATGGTCCCCAGGCTGCTGGTTCATTCGTCCTGCACCGCATTGGAGACGCAGTCGCCAGCAGGGACATCTATTCGTCGATCTATGAGGCCTACCGGCTCTGCTCGCAATTGTAGACAGGGTGAAAGCCGGCTGGGGCAGGCTGATTTGCCCTGACAGGAAGCACGTTAGCCAATGAAGCTCGATCGAATTGACATCAAGATTCTGTACGAGCTGCAGAAGAACGGCCGCATCGCAAATGTAGAGCTGGCGGAATTGGTCGATCTCTCCCCCAGCCCATGTCTGATGCGGGTGAAGAAGCTGCAGGCCGAAGGCTATATCGTGCGTTATTCGGCGCAGATAGACATCGCCAAGCTGGGACGGACGCTCACCGTCTTCACTGAAATTACGCTAAAGAACCATCGTCAGATCGACTTCGCGCGTTTCCTTGCCGCCGTGGATAAAGTTGAGGCGACCGTCGAATGCCACCGCGTTTCCGCCCGCTACGACTATCTCTTGAAATTCGTCACGGGTGGGATTGCCGAATATCAGGCGATCGTGGAGCGGCTCACCGACATGGATATCGGCATCGACAAGTGTTTCAGCTTCGTGGTGCTGAAGTCTCCCATCGTCAAGGCGCATATGCCGTTGCCCAGCCTGTTTCCAAGGTGAGGCTCTGCCGCCTATAGTTTTTGCTCTGATGCCTGTCCTTGCCCCAGAACCGCTGCACACTTCTGGGCGACATACATCAGCGGTGACCGTACCGGCTGACCAGCTCGGGGTCACGGACGAGGCCATCGAGCCACGTCGGATCGAGCTTCGGCACGGAGGAGAACAGAAGCTTCGAATAGGGGTGGGTGGGCGCCTTCAGTCTGTCGGGCGTGATCTGCTCCACCCGCTCGCCATTGTACATGACCATGATTTCGTCGCAGATCGCTTCGACGACGGAGAGGTCGTGGCTGATGAAAATGTAGGAAAGGCCCAACTCGCGCTGCAGCTCCTTGAGCAGTTCGATCACGGCGGCCGCCACCACCGTGTCGAGCGCCGAGGTGATTTCGTCGCAGATGATGAGCTTGGGTCCGGCCGCCAGAGCGCGCGCGAAGTTCACGCGCTGCTTCTGGCCGCCCGAGAGCTCCGACGGGCGACGGTAGCGCAGCGTCCTGGGCAGTCGAACCATGTCGAGCAGTTCGTCGACGCGCTTCGAGCGCGCCTGCCGGTCGAGCCCGTGATAGAAGGCCAGCGGCCGGGAGATGATGTCCTCCACAGGCTTGGCCGGATTGAGTGCGGTATCGGCATACTGGAACACGATCTGCATCTCGCGCAGTTGGTCCTGGCTGCGTTTGCCTGCGGCGCGCTCCAGTTGCCTGCCGTCGAAAACGATGTCGCCGGCCGACGCCGGATGGATGCCGGCGATGACGCGCGCCAGCGTCGATTTTCCGCAGCCGGATTCGCCGATGACGCCAAGATTGCGCCCCTTCTCGACGAAGAGGCTGACGGAATTGACAGCGCGAATAAGCGGCACTCCGTCGGCCCGTACCGAGCCATAGCCGGCGGTCACATTGTCTATACGCAACAACGGCTTCGTGCCGGCGTCCGCGTCCGCATGTGCTTGCCGCGGTTTCGGCTCGAAGGCAGCCAGCAGTTCGCGCGTGTAGGGGTGCTGGGCAGCCGAAAGAATCTGGGCAGTGGTGCCGGCCTCCTGCACTTCGCCGCCCTTCAGCACAACGATGCGATCGGCGATCTGGGCGACGACCGCGAGGTCGTGGGAAACGTACACACCCGCTATCCCACCGGCACGCATGACCGACTTGAATGCCTTCAGCACGTCGATCTGCGTCGTCACGTCGAGTGCCGTCGTCGGCTCGTCGAAGATCATCAGCTTGGGATCGCCGATCAGCGCCATCGCCGCCGACAGCCGCTGCAACTGCCCACCTGAAACCTGGTGCGGATAACGGGCGCCGATCCCTTCCGGGTCCGGCAGCGACAACGCCCGGAACAGCTCGACCGCGCGCTTTCGCGCCTGCTCGGGCGGCATCAGCCCGTGGATGCGCGTAACCTCGATCACCTGCTCCATGATGGTGGACGAAGGGTTGAAGGAGGCGGCGGCACTTTGCGGAACATAGGCGATGTCGGTGCCGCGCAATTTGGCGCGCTGCTTTTCGGTAAGCGCGGCCATGTTCTTGCCGTTTACATTGATCTCGCCGCCGGTGATCCGGCAGCCAGGCCGCGCATAGCCCATCAGCGAGAGCGCGATCGTCGTCTTGCCGGAGCCGCTCTCGCCGATCAGGGCAACGATCTCGCCGTCGGCGATATCGAGGCTGACGCCCCTGATGATCTCGACAATACGACCGGCGTCGGTCGTCGCCTCGATCCTCAGGTTCCTGACCTCGACGAGATTGGTCATGCGTCCCTGTCCCTGATCTTCTGCGGCAGGTTGTCGATCAGCAGGTTGACGCTGATGGTGAGGCTGGCGATCGCCAGCGAGGGAACGATGACAGCGGGAGCCGCGAAGGGCAGGCCGCCTATGTTCTCGCGCACCAGCGCGCCCCAGTCGGCGAGCGGCGGCTGCAGGCCGAGCCCGAGGAAGGACAGGCCCGAAAGCAAGAGCACGATGAAGACGAAGCGCAGTCCGAAGTCGGCCAGCACCGGGCGCATGATATTGGGCAGGATCTCTGACCCGATGAGATAGGCGGTGCTTTCGCCGCGGACGCGAGCGACGGTCATGAAGTCCATGGTGTTGATGTTGACGGCGAGCGCCCGCGCGAAGCGGTAGGCGCCCGGTATGTAGATGACGGCGAGCGTCAGGATCAGCGCCGGGATCGACGAGCCGACCGCGGCAACGACCACAAGGCCGAACAGCTTGCTGGGGATGGAGTTCATAGCGTCCAGGAAGCGGCTGAGGCAGGTGTCGAGCCAGCCGCCGGTGACGGCCGCGATCATCCCCAGCACAACGCCAGAAAAGCAGGCGATACAGACGGCGGCGAGCGATATGCCGACGGTGTAGCGCGCACCCATCAGCACCCGCGAGAGCATGTCGCGCCCCAGATAGTCCGAGCCGAGCCATAGGCCCTGTCGCATCGGGCCGAAATAATCGTCGTCGACGATGTCGCCGATCGAATGGGGAATGATGGTGGGCGCGAAGATGGCGATCAGCGTCCACGCCAGGATGACCAGCGAGGCGACGACGCCCACGAGATTGTAGCTGTGGCCCAGGAAGGACCGTCGGGAAGCTGCCACGCGGGCCATCGTCATCTGAGCCTCGGGTTGGACATGATGGCGATGATGTCGGCGATCGTGATGAGCAGGAGGTAGCCGAGGCAGAAGATCATCGCGCAGCTCTGGATCAGCGGCAGGTCGCGGGTCGCGACCGCATCGACCATCAGCTTGGCGATGCCGGGATAATTGAAGATCGTCTCCACGATGATGACGCCGCCGACCAGATAGGACAGCGACAGCGCAACCGCGTTGACGATCGGCCCGAGCGCATTGGGAAGTGCGTGCTTGAGCACCATGCGGCCACGTGAGGCGCCTTTGAGCAGCGCCATCTCGACATAAGGCGTGGACAGCGTTTCGATCACCGCGGCGCGGGTCATGCGGATCATCTGAGCCGAGATGACGAAGGTCAGCGTGATCACCGGCATGGCATAGATGCGCACGAGGTCGGTCAGCGTATGCGCCTCATTGACCGAGGACAGTGCCGGCAGCCATTTGAGATAAACGGCGAAAAGCAGGACCGCGAGGGTCGCGACCATGAATTCCGGCACCGAGATGACGCCGATCGCAAGAATGGTGACGGTGCGGTCGTAGAGGGAGCCGCGCAACATTGCGGCGGTGATGCCGAGCGTCAGCGCCAGGGGCACCGAGAGCAGCGTGGTGATTCCGGCGAGTTCCATGGTGTTGACGAAGCGCCCGCCGATCAGCGCCGCGACCGGCATCTCGTTGGCATAGGAAGTGCCGAGATCGCCGTGGAGCAGGCCGAGAAGCCAGCGCAGGAAGCGCAGGATTGCCGGATCGTTGAGATGCATGGCCTCGCGCAGGCCGGCGACCGCCTCCGGGGTAGCCGCCTGGCCAAGCAGGATCGACGCGGTGTCGCCGGGCAGCATGCTGGTGGCGAAAAAAACGGCGAACAGGACGATCATAAGCGTGACTACCGCGATCGCCAGTCGCTTCAGCACGAGGTTTAGAACCCCAGACGTCATTGAAGCGCTCCTGCGGTTGCGTTCGGCCAAGCCATGTCGCGCAATAGGTGCCAGGGACCGGCTGTCCGGTCCCTGGCAGGCGCCTCTCAGGCTTCGAGCCAGAGATATTCCGCCATTGCGTAGCCCATCATGCCACCGAGCGGGTTCGCCTCCAAACCCTTCACCTTGCTGGAGAGGGCATCCACGTTGGAAATGTAGGCCGGGATGATGGTGCCGGCCTCCTCGGAGACCATGGCCTGCATCTGGCCGTAGATTTCCTTGCGCTTGGCCTGGTCGAGCGAGCCGCGCGCCTCGATCATCAGCTTGTCGAACTTCTCCGACTTGTACTGGCTTTCGTTCCAGGGCGCGTTGGAGGCGTAGAGGAGCGAGAACAGGATGTCCGGCGTCGGGCGTGGATTGATGTTGCCGAAATGGATCGGCGCCTTGAGCCAGTAATTGTCCCAGTAGCCGTCGGACGGCACGCGCTGGACGTCGAGCTTCATGCCGATATCGGCGCCGGCGGCCTGGATGATGACGGCCATGTCGATCGACGAGGTCGCGGCATCGGAGGCGACCACGGGGATGGACTGACCGAGCAGGCCCGACTTCTGGAAGTGGAACTTCGCCTTGTCCGGGTCGAAGGCCTTCGGCTTGAGGTCGGCATTGTGGAAGATGTTCGCCGGCGAGACAGGCTGGTCGTTGCCGATTTCGCCGAGGCCGCGCAATGCCGATTTGACGATCTGCTCGCGGTTGACGAGGTATTTCATGCCAGCGACGAAGTCGGCCTTATTGCCCGGATCCATGTCGAGCCGGATGTTGAGGTCCGTATAGTTGCCCGAGGTGGTCTTCGACAGTTCGAAGCCCTGCTGGCCGCCGATGAGCTTCATCGCGCGCGGATTGATCGAGGCGGCGAAGTTGACGTCACCGGAAAGCAGGGCGTTCACGCGGGCGCTGTCGTCGCTGATGGCGATGAATTCGAACGAATCCAGGTAGGGCTTGCCGGATTTCCAGTAGTTCTTGTTCTTGGTGACGACCGACCGCACGCCCGGTTCGAACGTTTGCAGCACGAAGGCGCCGGTGCCATTGCCCTTGGAGAAGTCGGTGGTGCCATCCGCGACGATCATGAAGTGGTGCAGCGCCATGATGGTCGGAAGGTCGGCATTCGGATCGGCGAGCGTGATTTCAACGGTCGACTTGTCGACCGCCTTGAAGCCGGTCATCTGCGCGGCGATCTTGGCGACCTTGGAACCGACCGCGGGATCGAGATGGCGCTTCATCGAGAAGACGACGTCGTCGGCCGTGAGGTCCTTGCCATCGTGGAAGGTGACGCCCTTGCGCAGCTTGACCGTCCAGGTCTTGGCGTCCTTGGTGTCGAAGCTTTCGGCCAGCTCCATCTGCGTGACGCCATCCTTGTCGAGGAAAGTCAGGCGGTTGTAGAGCGAGCAGCAGCGGACATAGTCGGTCGACAGCGACGCCTTGGCCGGGTCGAGCGTGTCGGCGGTCGAGGACGACCAGCCGGCGGCCTTGAAACTCCCGCCGGAAACCGGCGTGGCGGCGACGGCATTGGTGGCGCGGCCAAGCACCACGCTGCCCGCGGCAACCGCGGCGCCGCCGGCCAGCAGCATCTTGAGGAGTTCGCGGCGGCTTGCGCCCCGCCGAATGGCATTCTCGACCATGGCATCGTCTGCGCTGGTCCAGTTCGTGATTTTGTCGGTCATATCATTCCCCTTTCTGTTTGTTTTTCCGGGTTGCTCGTCTTGCTGCGGCTTTCCGGGCTTGGGCTCAGGTTCGTTGCTTCAGGCTTTCCCGCACGGCGGCGGCAAGGGCCGCCATTGACGTGAAGTGGTAGTCAGGCGCGGTGAAACGCTCGGGCTCGATCGTGCCGCCGTAACCCTTCTGGGCATACCGGCGCTCGATCCAGCAATTGGTCATGCCAAGCGCCCGGGATATGCCGATGTCGTGGTACTGGCTTTGCGCCACGTGGAGGATGTCGTCCTTGCTGTCGCCCCGGGAGGCCACGAAATCGAAAACCTTCTGGAAGAAGGCCGGGTCCGGTTTCTCCGTGCCAGTATCATCGGCCGTAAAGGTGGCGAAGAAGGGCGAACCGAGCTGCTTCTCGAAATGATCGAGCGCCCAGCGCCGGGCATTGGTCATGGCGATCAATCTGCGCGACTTCGCAAGGTCCGCCAATGCCGCCGCGCTGTCAGCAAAGCCTTGCCAGACACTGGCGGAGTCCCGCAGGCGCACACCGTATTTCTCCTCGGAAGGGAGGCCGAGACGCGGCGCGATGACCGTGTAGACACGCACGAGATCGTCGGGAAACAGGCTCGCATCGGGCATGTAGCGGGCCTGCCGGTAAAGGGCCAGCGCCTCCTCGCCATCGATCGAAACGCCGGCCTCGGCGGCAATTCCCGCCAGGCAGGTCGTGATCCCGCCTTCGAAGTCGATCAGCGTGCCGACCACATCGAAGGTCATGTATTTGAATTCGCTAAAGCCCCTGGCCAAGATGGGTCTCCTCTGCATGCGGCCGAATTGCACGTGTTGAACAGAACAAAATTCCGTGCTGTCCGGGGCGTCGGCCTTTTTCGAAGGCCCGGAAATCCGGGCGTTCTGGCCTTGTCTTCTCAGCAGTCTGGCACTTCCCCCGCGCTGGATTCGCCGAAAAGGCGTGAGGGGGCGGCACAAAATTGCGAAATCGTCTGCCCCGGCGATATTTCGAGACGCGACATATTTCGCCGCTATCATGCCAGGACCTGGCGGACGTCTGGATCGTCCAGCGTCTGGTCGAGCGTCCGGCGCGTGCGCTCGATGATCGCATCGATGTCGGCATCGCTGCAGCAGAGCGGCGGTGCATAGCCGATAACGCCATGCGCAAAGGCACGGATGATGAGGCCATTGTCCCACGCCCTGTCGAAGACGCGCCGCGCCGGCATGGCCGACGCCGGAAGCGGCGTCTTCTTCTGTTTGTCGACCACCAGTTCGATCGCGGCAAGCATGCCGCGTCCGCGCACGTCGCCGACGAGGGGGTGGTCGCTCAGGCTTGCCAGTCCTGCCATCAGGCGGGCGCCGGCCTTGATGCCATTCTCCAGAAGGCCGTCTTCGTAGAGCTTCAGCACCTCGAGCGCGACGGCGGCGCTGACGGGATGGGCGGAATAGGTGTAGCCGTGACCGACGGCCGAGGCGCCCGCGCCATCGGCGATGACGTCGTAGACATGATCGGCCATGAACACGGCGCCCATGGGAACATAGCCCGAGGTCAGACCCTTCGCCGTCGTCATGAAATCGGGAACGATGTCCTCATCGGTGCAGGCGAACAAAGGCCCCGTGCGGCCGAAACCGGTGATCACCTCATCGGCGATGAACAGGATGCCGTACTCCCGGCAGAGTTCGCGTATCGCCTTGATCCAGCCTTTCGGTGGAACGATGACGCCACCCGAGCCCTGGATCGGCTCGGCATAGAAGGCGGCGACCCGCTCCGGCCCGATCTCCTCGATCTTGGCCTTCAGCGCGGCGAGCGATGCGGCGATGATCGCGTTGCCGTCCTCGCCGACCGGGTTGCGGTAGGGATAGGGGGAGGGGATCTTGTGCTGCCATTCAAAAGGAATGCCGAAACCGGCGTGAAAGGCGGGCAGGGCGGTCAGGCCGGCGCCGACCACCGACGAGCCGTGATAACCCTGCTCGATGGAAATGAACTGATCGCGTTTCGGCTCGCCCCTGGCATTCCAGTAGTAGCGGACGAACCGGATCGTGCTGTCGACCGCGTCCGACCCCCCAAGGGTGAAAAAGACGTGGTTGAGGTCGCCTGGCGCGCGCTCGGCCAGTTCCGAGGCGAGGCGGATGGCCGGCTCCGAGCCGAGGTCGAAATAGGCGGTGGCGTAGGGAAGCTCTCGCATCTGCCTGGCCGCTGCCTCGACGATGCTGTCGTGGCCGTAGCCGGCATTGACACACCACAGCCCCGCGAAACCGTCGAGAAGCTGCCGGCCGGACGCATCGGTCACGGTCGCGCCCTTCGCCGATTTCAACACGCGCACGCCGTGCGCCTCATGACCACGGTATGAAGAGACCGGGTGGATGAGATGGGCGCGATCGAGTTCGATCAGGGAATTGGCGAGCATTGTTGTTCTCCGACTATCCCAGCGCCTGGTTGGCGAGGGCGTAAACTTTTGGCCTGGCCTGTCGCGCGACCGTCTTGGGCGGACGGTCCATGGCTACGCCGCCGCCGACATGGGTGAGGCCGATTTCCTCGAGCCAACCGGCGATGCCGGTTCCGCTGCCGGTATCCACGCGCAGGAAGGCGCCGGCGCGCGGCGCGGCGAAGAAGCCGATCATGGCCTTCGCCTCGTCGATGCTTCCCGCGATGACCGGGCCAATCACCTCGCCGCGTCCGAACGGCCGGATCGCGGCATAGGCCTCGATGGCGCCGTCGCGGCGGATGACGGCGAATTGGCCGCGCTCGGCCAGCGCATCGATTAGAGCTTCGCGGTCGGCGCCATAGGCGTCGCGGTCCAGCGCCTTGATTTCAGGCAGATCGCCGATGCTTGCGGCCTCTACGCCATCGGGTTCGCCAAGCTCCGTAACTTTGCCTTGATGCTGCAGAATGGTGCCGGAGGGCACGAACCCCAGTTTCTCATAGAGAGGCATGCCGTCCGCCGTCGCGACGAGCCGCAGCGGACGGTCCCCGGCCAAGGCGAAGGCCTGATCCATAAGCTGGCGCCCAAGCCCCTTGCCGCGCACGTTCCTGTCCACGATCACCATGTTGATCATGGCGCAATCCGCGCCGTAGGGCGTTACCAGGATGGTTCCGGTGACGCGACCCTGATCGTCGAGCGCGACCGCACCGCTCGACAGTTGCAGCGCCATCTGCCAGTCCTGCGGGCGATGTGGCCAATTCTCCTGGCGAGAAAGCACTACGGCTCCCTCGATATGGTCGGGCCCGAAGGCCCGGAGTTCGATGTCGCCCTGCGGCATGAGGCATCCTTCCGTCTGACGACAAGTTTCGACCATCGGCGTGCCGCAGATCATCTGAAGGCTTTGGCTTGGACAGTATCTTTCGCCGTAGCGCGACGGGTGTGCCGCATCTTGTGCTGGCGTCGTCCGCGGCGGGGGCGCCTCACGCCGGGCGCGGCGCCGCAATCGGCACGCCAGATGCTACAGCGTGCCAAAGCAGATGGCGGATACGGAACTTTCTGCTTTAGGAAGGCCTATTTCGGTCAGGTGGGTCGCCGCCTGCCGTCCTATGATGAAATACATCCCAGCGCGGATGTGCTTCCACCGGAGATCGACGGACATGGCTTCCTTCAGGCCCAAATACATCACCTTCGACTGCTACGGCACGTTGACCTTTTTCCAGATGGCGGAAGCGGCGCGCGACCTCTACGGCAGCCGGCTCGACGAGCCGCGCATGCAGGAGTTCATCAAGAATTTCGCGGCGTACCGGCTGGACGAGATCCTGGGCGACTGGAAGCCTTATGCCGACGTCGTCCACAATGCGCTCGAGCGCGCTTGCAAGCGCAACGGTGTCGCCTTCAGCCCGGACGACGCCAGGATGGTCTATGAGCGCGTGCCGACATGGGGACCTCACGCCGACGTCCCGGCGGGCCTGGCGAAGGTCGCCAAGGAAATTCCGCTGGTCATCCTGTCCAACGCGATGAACGCGCAGATCATGTCCAATGTCGAAAAGCTCGGTGCGCCGTTCCATGCCGTCTACACGGCCGAGCAGGCGCAGGCTTACAAGCCGCGCTTCCAGGCCTTCGAATACATGTTCGACAGGCTGGGCTGCGGCCCGGATGACGTTCTTCACTGCTCGTCCTCTTTCCGCTACGACCTGATGTCGGCACACGATCTCGGCATCAAGAACAAGGTCTGGGTCAATCGCGGCCACGAACCGGCCAACCCGTATTACGGCTATGTCGAGATATCGGACATTTCGGGTCTTGCAGGCGTAGTCGGTCTCTGAAACAGGCGGATTGCCAATGAAGTTCGTCTCCTACTGGCACGACACGGCCCCTGTCTTTTCCGGCGGGGCGCAAGGCCCGGTCGAGGGGCACTACGATGCCGCCGTCATCGGCGGCGGCTTCACTGGTCTCGCCGCCGCGCGCCAATTGGCGAAGGCCGGCGCCAAGGTGGCCGTGCTGGAGGCGGAGCGTGTGGGCTGGGGCGCATCCGGGCGCAATGGCGGACACCTCAACAACGGCCTCGCCCACAGCTACCTCTCCGCCAAGGCGGAGCTCGGTAAGGACCGCGCAATCGCCCTCTACCGGGCGCTGGACGACTCCGTCGACACCATAGAGGCGCTGATCGCGGAGGAAGGCATCGACTGCAATTTCCGCCGCGCCGGCAAGCTGAAGCTCGCCTCCAAGCCGCAGCATTTTGCATCAATCGCCCGCAATTTCGAAGCCCTTCACGCCGAGGTGGACCCGGATACGGCGCTGCTGTCGGCGGCGGATCTCAAGTCCGAGATCGGCTCACCTTTCCATGGCGCGATGCTGTCGAAGAAGAGCGCAATGATGCATATGGGCCGCTATGTGGCGGGTCTCGCCACTTCGGCCGCCCGCCACGGCGCCGTGATCCACGAGAACGCTACGGTGACCGACCGCAAGCAGGCCGGCAACAGGCATGAGCTGACAACCTCCCGCGGGCGGATCAGCGCCGACAATGTGCTGGTAGCGACCGGCGCTTACACGACGCCGAATTTCGACTATTTCCGCCGCAGGATCATCTCCGTCGGCAGCTTCATAATCGCCACAAGGCCGTTGAGCGGCGCCGAGATCGCCGCGACCATGCCAGGCAACCGGACATGCGTAACCTCGATGAACATCGGCAACTACTTCCGGCTCTCGCCGGACAGGCGCCTGATCTTCGGCGGTCGCGCACGCTTCTCGGCGACATCGGACCAGCGCTCCGACGCCAGGAGCGGACAGATCTTGCAGGCGGGCCTCGCGGCAATCTTCCCGCAACTCCCCAAGGTCGAGATCGACTATTGCTGGGGCGGGCTGGTCGACATGACCAAGGACCGTTTTCCGCGGGCCGGCTACCATGATGGAGTCTGGTACGCGATTGGCTATTCAGGCCACGGCGCGCAGCTTTCCACCCATCTCGGCATGATCCTGGCCGATGCCATGCTCGGCCGCGAAGATCGCAATCCGATGAAGGGGCTCGAGTGGCCGTCCATTCCTGGTTATTCCGGCAAACCCTGGTTCCTGCCGATGGTCGGCCTCTACTACAAGGCGCTCGACCGGGTGAGGTAGGCAGTAGGCAGTAGGCAGTAGGCAGTAGGCAGTAGGCAGTAGGCAGTAGGCAGTAGGCAGTAGGCAGTATCTCCCAATTCCCTACTGCCTATTACATACTGCCTATTCCCATGTGGAAGCTCTTCAGCTCGAGATATTCCTCGATGCCGGCCTGCGCGCCCTCTCGCCCGAGGCCGGACAGCTTGACGCCGCCGAAGGGGGCGACCTCGATCGAGACCGAGCCGGTGTTGAGACCCACCATGCCGAACTCCAGCGCCTCGCCGACGCGCCAGGCGCGTTTCAGGTTTTCGGTGTAGAAGTAGGAAGCAAGCCCGTAGGGCGTGCCGTTGGCCAGCGTGATCGCTTCTTCTTCCGTCTCGAACCGGAAAAGCGGCGCGACCGGGCCGAACGTTTCCTCACCGGCGAGCTGCATGTCCTTTGTCGCGCCGGTCAGCACCAGCGGCGCGACATATTGAGGGCCGTCCGGCAATGCCGGCCTCTCGGTGATAATCGTTGCACCTTTGGCGAGTGCGTCCTCGACATGGCGGTTTATCTTCTCGACCGCTGCCATGTTGATCATCGGCCCGATGGCGACGCCGGGCTGCGTGCCGGGGCCAACCGTCATGGCGTTGACGCGGGCGGAAAGCTTGGCGGCGAAGGTCTCATAGACCCCGGCCTGGACGAGGATGCGGTTGGCGCAGACGCAGGTCTGGCCGCCATTGCGGAATTTTGACACCAGCGCACCCTCGATGGCGAGGTCGAGATCGGCGTCGTCGAAGACGATGAAGGGCGCGTTGCCGCCGAGTTCAAGGCTCAAGCGTTTCACGCTGTCGGCGGCCCCGCGCATCAGCAGCGAACCGACCCGTGTCGAGCCGGTGAAGGAGATCTTGCGGACGGCCTCGTTCGCCATGATCTCGTTGCCGATCTCCGTGGGCATGCCGGTGACAATGTTGATGACGCCGGCGGGAATGCCGGCGCGCTCGGCAAGCACGCCGAGCGCCAGCGCCGAATAGGGCGTGAACTCGGACGGCTTGATCACCACCGTGCAGCCGGCAGCCAATGCCGGCGCGACCTTGCGAGTGATCATCGCATTGGGAAAATTCCACGGCGTGATGATGCCGCAGACGCCCACCGGTTCCTTCAGCACGATGATGCGCCGGTCTGGCGTCGGCGAGGGGATGGTGTGGCCGTTGATGCGACGGGCCTCCTCCGCGAACCATTTGACGAAGGACGCGCCGTAGCGGATCTCGCCTTTGGCCTCGTCCAGCGGCTTGCCCTGTTCCGTCGTCAGGATCAGTGCGAGATCGTCCAGATGCGCAAGCATCAGGCCATGCCAGGCCTCCAGGAGGCCGGCCCGCTCGGCGTTGGTCTTTTTCTTCCAGTCACCATAGGCGGACGCCGCGGCCTTTATGGCCGCGCGGGTCTCCGGACCGGCCATATCAGGCACCGTGCCCATCGCCGCCTGGGTCGCCGGATCTACGACGTCGACCGTCCTGCCGGAACCGGCAGCAACCCATTCACCGCCGATCAGGCCGGCTTCGCGGAAGAGGTTTTTGTCTTTCAGGTTTTTCATCGAAAACGACCTTGCAATCAGGTGAGCGCCGCAACGACCGCGGCCGTGATGGCCTCAGTCCGGTCCTTGCCGGCAATGGTGCCTATGCCTCTGGCGGTTGCGGCTTCGACCGCCTTCATGACGAGACCGGCCGCAGCTTTTTCGCCGAGATGATCGAGCATCATGGCACCGGACCAGATGGCGGCGATCGGATTGGCGATGCCGAGATGCGCGATGTCGGGCGCCGAGCCGTGCACCGGCTCGAACATCGACGGCGCCGAGCGGCCGGGATTGATGTTGGCGGAGGCGGCGTAGCCAAGCCCGCCCTGGATCGCCGCGCCGATGTCGGTGAGGATGTCGCCGAACAGGTTGGAAGCGACGACCACGTCGAGGCTCTCCGGCGCCATGATCATGCGCGCGGCAAGCGCATCGACATGATAGCTGGTGACGGCGACGTCAGAGTACTCCGCGGCCAGCGTTCGCGTGATCTCGTCCCAGAACACCATCGAGTATTTCTGCGCGTTGGACTTGGTGACGGATGCAAGCTTGCCGCGCCGTGTCCGCGCCTGCTCGAAGCCGAAGCGCAGGATGCGTTCAACGCCGGCGCGGGTGAAGATCGAGGTCTCCACGGCGACCTCGTCCAGCGTGCCTTGATGCACGCGCCCGCCGGCGCCCGAATATTCGCCTTCGGTATTCTCACGGATGCACAATATGTCGAAACCTTCCGCCCGCAGCGGCCCTGTCACGCCCGGCAGCAGGCGGTGCGGCCGGATGTTGGCATATTGCACGAATGCCTGGCGGATCGGCAGCAGCAGGCCGTGCAGCGAGACGGAATCAGGTACCTCCGACGGCCAGCCGACGGCGCCGAGAAGGATGGCGTCAAAGCCGCGCAAGGTCTCGATGCCGTCCTCCGGCATCATGCGGCCGGTATCCTTGTAGAATTTGCAGGACCAGGGGAACTCGGTTCCGGTCAAGGCAAAACCCGTGTGTCTGGCCGCGGTCTCCAGCACGGACCAGACGGCGGCGGTCACATCGCTTCCGATGCCGTCACCGGGGATCAGGGCGATCGAATAGGATTTCATCGGTATCCTTCTAGAGGCTGATCAGGACGCTCTTGGTCCTGCGGTTGGCGAGATAGGCCTCGCGGCCGAGATCCTTGCCGATGCCGGAGCGCTTGTAGCCGCCGGTCGGCAGGATATGGTCGCGTGAGCGGCTGTAGCGATTGACCCAGACAGTGCCCGCTTCGAGCTTGCGCGCGAAGCGGATGGTGCGGGAAAGGTCGGAGGTGAACAGGCCGGAAGCCAGTCCATAGGTTGGATGGGTGGACAGCGCCAGCGCCTCGTCCTCGGTCTCAAAGGTCTGGACTGTCAGGACCGGGCCGAAGATTTCCTCGACGATCGCCGGATTGGCCTGGTCGACATCAGCTATCAGCGTTGGCTGGTAGAAATAGCCGGGGCTGTCCATGACGCCGCCGCGGGTCAAGCATTCGCCGCCGGCCCCGATCGCGGCCCGCACGATGCCGTCGATACGCGCCCGCTGCCGTTCCGAGATGATTGGCGAATATTGGGTCGCGTCGTCCCAGGTAGGGCCTGGCCGCACCATCTTCATCCGTTGCAGGATAGCGGCCGTCAGCCTGTCGGCCACGCTCCTCTCGACGATCAGGCGCGTGCCGGCGACACAGGCCTGGCCGGCGTTGAAGGTGACGCTGCCGGCGATCGCTGTCGCCGCCTTGTCGATATCGGCATCCGCAAAGACGATCTGCGGGCTCTTGCCGCCGAGTTCCAGCGTCATCGGCTTGACGCCGGTGCGAGCGACGTTTTCCATGATGGCCGAGCCGGCGCGGGTCGAGCCGGTGAAGGAGACCTTGGCAATCTCGGGATGGCCGGTTAGCGCCGTGCCGGTCGTCGGACCGTCTCCCAGCACGACGTTTATTAGCCCTGCGGGCAGGCCCGCCCTAACGGCGAGCTGCGCCATATAGACTGCCGAAAAGGGCGTCATTTCCGACGGCTTCAGCACGACCGCATTGCCCGCGGCCAGTGCCGGGCCAAGCTTCCACCCGGCCATCGAGATCGGAAAATTCCAGGGCGTGATCGCGCCGACCACGCCATAGGGCTCGCTCATGATCATGCCGAGGCTGGCATCGTCGGTCGGTACGAGCTCGCTGCCCTCCTTGTCGGCGAATTCGGCAAAGAAGCGGATCTGCTCGGCGGTTATGGCGATGTCGCCGGCAACGAGCTGGCCGACAGGTCGGGTGGAGCACAGAGCCTCGATCCTGGCCAGCGTTTCGGCTTCCGCCTCGATTAGGTCGGCCCAGGCCTGGAGCGTCCTGGTGCGCTCGCGCGGCCGAACGGAGCCCCAGTTGCTGGCCTTCAGTGCCGCCTTGGCGCTTTCCACGGCGCGGCCGACCATATCGACGCGGGCCACCGGGCAAGCGGTATATGCCTTGCCGTCCGACGGTCGGTGCATCTCGATCGCACCTTCGGCCGCGACCAGTTTGCCGCCGATGAAATGGCCGCCGGGAAGGGAGACGGTATCCGGGTCGAAGCTCAAGCCCATGGCACCCACTCTGGAATATTCTGCGGGAGCCTAGCGCGGGCAGCAGCGCAGCATGCACCGTTCGGCGATCGGTCGCGGATGATTGTTGTGTGCCGGCGATGACAGACGGCAAAATCTGTTGCCGAGGCCGGCGCCTCCGCGCTCCCGTTACCCTACGGTTACGTAGATCTTGCGTACCGTTTCGATGGTTTTCCAAATCCCGGTGAAGCCAGGTTTCATCACGAAGCTGTCGCCGGCACGGTAGATCACAGGCTTGCCGCCGTCGGGCGTGATTTCGATCACGCCCGAGAGGATGTGGCAGAACTCGAAAGTGTCGCCCTTGATTGAGCGCGTTTCCCCAGGCGTCGCCTCCCAGACGCCGGTACGGACGAGGTCGTCCTTGGCGACGTCCTGCGCCCAGGTCTTGAAGGCGGGGTTGCCGGCAATCAGCCGTTCAGGCAGCGCCCCGGATTCGCGCGGCTGGAAGGCAGGGCTGGCATCGACGGTCTTGAGCAGGGACAAGGGATGGCCTTTCATGTTGAATTTCAATAGCCGCGCGACCGGTCGACGAGCCCGATGGGGTCAAGACCGGCGCGGTAGCGCCTGATGTTTTCGACAACAGCCTGTGCGGCCGTCGCGGGCTGGGTGACGCTGGCGACATGCGGGGTCAGGATAATCTTCGGATGCGACCAGAACCGATGGCCCGCAGGCAGTGGCTCAGGATCGGTGACGTCGATCATCGCCGCCGAAAGATGGCCGCCGTCGAGCGCGGCGACAAGCGCTTCATGGTCGAGCTGTGGCCCCCGTCCCGTGTGGACCAGCGCCGCCCCTTCAGGCAGTTTCGCAAACAGGCCGGCATCGAGCAAACCACGCGTCTCCTCGGTCAGCGGCAGCAGGCAGATCAATATGTCGCTGACGGCGAGCATATCCTTCAGTCCGAGTTCGCCATGATGACAGGTCACGCCCCCGATCTGCCGGGGCGAGCGGCTCCATCCGGCGAGCGGGAAGCCGAAGGGCTTCAGGCGGTCGAGGACGGCTTGGCCAAGCTGTCCGAGGCCGAGCACGCCGACCCGGCGCGATCCGGCCTGCGGCTGCGCGATATCGGCCCATCCGCCGGCGCGCTGCTGCGCCAGATATCCAGGCAGGTTGCGATGCAGCGCGAGCACGGCTAGCGTCACATATTCCTGTATCATGCGCGCGATGCCTTCCTCGACCATGCGCACGATCTTCACGTTCGCAGGCACAGCATCGAGGTGAAACTGGTCAACGCCGGCGCCGATCGAAAACAGGATTTCCAGGTTCCTGTAGCGGCCGAGATTATCCGGCACGGTCCAGCTGATCAGGTAACGCACGGCGTCGGGGTCGACCGCTGCGGCATCCATCATGAAACGAACGTCCGGCAGTTCTCTCGCGAATGCCTCAGCGAAGATGGCCCCGCGGCGCGCATCGGAATTGAACAGGAATGTCATTCCGGCTCCCCGTCACGTCGCGCAACGGGCGCCCAGCGCCTCGATCAATCGTTGGCAGGCGGCGAGTTCGCTGGTGAAAATGTACTCATCCGGCTTGTGAGCGCGGTCGATGTCGCCAGGGCCGCAAATGATCGCATCGAAACCTGCGGCCTGGTAAAGCCCGGCCTCCGTACCGTAGCTGACGGCGGCAAGCGGCGCCTGGCCGGTCAAGGCGTGCAGCAGTCCCGCAAGTGGCGCGTCTGGCGGCAGCGACATCGCCGGATAGGCGCTCATCGGTGTCCATTCGATGCGAAAGCCATGGGCCGCAAGGGCCTCTGCTCGCGCCCTTACAGGCGCCAGCAGGCTGGCCGGGTCGACGCCGGGTATGGCGCGCGCCTCGAGGTCCAGCGTGCAGGTGTCCGGGATGATGTTGACCTGATGTCCGCCAGACACCACGCCCGCTTGCAGCGAGGAGTAGGGCGGCTCGAAGGCAGGGTCGAACGGACCGTGCGTCAGCCGCTCGGCCTCGGTCACGGCCGCGCTCAGCGCATCGGCCATGGCATGGATGGCGTTGAGCCCAAGATCGGGTCGGGAGGAATGGCCGGAGCGCCCGTTGATGATCACGCGGGCGGCCGCCTTGCCCTTGTGGCCGCGCACGGCGCGCATGCCGCTCGGCTCGCCGACGATGACGCCGAGCGGCTTCGCGCAAAGCTCGGGAAGGCGGGCGATCAAATGCGGCACGCCGCGGCATCCCACCTCCTCGTCATAGGAGAAGGCGAGATGGATCGGCCTGGCAAGGCGCAGTCCCGCCAAGCCAGGCACCGCCGCGAGCACCGCGGCAAGAAACCCTTTCATGTCCGTGGTGCCGCGTCCATAGAGCCTTTCGCCCTCCTTGCGCAGCGCGAAAGGGCTTGAACTCCATTGCGGTTCACCGGCGGGGACGACGTCCATGTGGCCGGACAGAATGTAGCCAGGGACGTCGGCGGGGCCGATCGTCGCGAACAGATTGGACCGGTCGCCTTCTGGCCCTCGAAGCAGGGCAACCTGCGTTTCGTGTTTTGCGAGATAGGCCTCGATCCAACCGGCGATATCGCCGTTCGGCTTGCCGGCGACCGATGGGAAGGCGACAAGACGGTCGAGGATGTCGAAGACGTCCATTCCAGCCCTCAAAGCATTTCGGGTTTGGCATTTCGGGTTTGCCGGGATCGATGTCGGCGGCTACTCGATTTCGGCAGAGGATGTGCGCGTTCTTTCGCGATTGCGTGCCGAAAGCGGAAGTGTTTCAGTTGAATCTAGCGTTGCCGCGTGGCTTTCGAGCAAATCGTACCGGTCTGCTTGTTTAGCGTTGGCAGCGGGAAGGTAGCCAGCGACGCGTCGCCTTCTAGTGCGATAATCTTTCAGGGGCATGGAATTGAAGCCGTCCGGAAGCTTGAAAATCGATACCTTCTCGATGCGGATTGGCGACATCGAAGGCGTTGAGCTGGACCGCTTGCACGCACTCTCGCTCTCCGTGGGATGGCCGCATCGCGCTGAAGACTGGCAATTCCTGCGGCAGTCGGGACACGGGTTCGTGGCGCTCGATGAGATCGGCCGGGTTCTTGGTTCGGCCATGTGGTTCGCGCATAGTACCGATTTCGCGACCGTGGGCATGGTGATCACCTCGCCGCGACTTCAGACGCTGGGGGCGGGGCAATGGCTGATGAAGCGGGTTTTCGAGAACGTCGTCGGCTGCGATCTGCGTCTCAATGCAACGCGCGCGGCAAGGCGGCTCTATCTCTCGCTCGACTTCCAGCCGGAGAAGACCGTCTATCAATGCCAGGGCATCGCCCGCCTGGAGACGACAGATGGCCCGACGGACATGCGCCATGTCAGGACCTTGGACCCAGGTGATATTCCCGCAGCGATCGCGCTCGACGCGGCAGGATTTGGCGTGAGGCGGGCGGCGCTCATCGAAAGGCTTTTCGCAAACTCGGCCGGCTGTGGTCTTTTCAAGGATGGTAGGCTGAGCGCATTCGCGCTCTGCCGGCCATTCGGGAGGGGCCACGTCGTGGGGCCGGTCGTGGCGGAAAGCGACGCCGATGCCGTGGCGATCGTCCGGCCGCACGTCCATGACCATTTAGGGTCATTCCTGCGGATCGACACCCACATGGACACTGGCGAGTTCGCCACCTTTCTGTCGCACGCTGGAATGCCAGTCTTCGACACGGTGCTGACCATGTCGCTGGGCAAACGCCTAACCGATTTTGCCGTCGGCGGTGCGACCAGACCGAAGAGCTATGCCCTGGCAAGCCAAACTCTCGGGTAGGTTGTTATTCGACTTTGGACCGGTTTTAGCCCTTGCAATTTGAACGTCCAACCATGGACATCTCGCGCCAGAACCCGCCATTCCCCTGACGTGAAGATCCTATGGGGATGGAAGGCGACCAGCGCTCTGCCAGAGTGAAGTC
>NZ_JBWKME010000188.1:0-12767 GCF_056431085.1 Mesorhizobium waitakense
GGCCAGATACGAAACCGCCTCGTCGGGAGCCTCAGCCGCCGCGGTGGCGAAATATCCGTACGCAGCGAAGAACTTCAGTTGAACCGCCAGTCCAAGCCTCGACCCGGCCGGCTTGGCGTTCGCAAAGTCGATGTCGGCAAAAGAGAGGCTCCACTCCCTGGTCAACGCCTCGAGCGAAACACGCAAACCCATACATCCACTCCCTATTCCAAGAGTGAATTCTCAGGCGACGACGCCATACCGGTCAATGTGTTCCGGCAACGTTCCACAACTTGGCCAAAATCGCAGCTTCGGGCCGATTAGGCCGGGTTGCTGTCGAAGGAGAAGTTGCTGGCTGGTGACATTATGCCCGACTTTGCTGCCGGCCAAGCCATCGGAGGCGCGACGGACGAATAGCTGTGTGTTGATGACGGAATGACCGCAGCGTTTGCTCGCAACCTGAACACAATAGATCGATCGGCGGTATGCTGCGATGCGCGAAGGGCGGCGCTTCGTGTAGGCACTGTCCGAAATTTGTAGGCATATTTCGGACATGGATCGAAATTCAGCCGGCCCTCGTTTGGTCCGCCTCACGGCCGCCCGTCGCCTTGGACGTCGATCTGTCCGAGATTTGGCTAGGAGGACGCTATCGCGGGCAGAGCGATTGCCAAGAGACCGCGACGCATAAATGGCGAATGTCAGGAATGAAAATAGCACATATTGCATAATTTGATGAAATAGTGCATATGACAGCCTTGGTACTTCAGAGTCGAGGCTGCGCCATGGAACATTTCGACATCGTTCTCGCCCTTGCGAGAATCGCCCTGAGTGGCGACAGCGAGCGGGCAACCCATCAGGTAAAGCGCCTTAAGGAGGCAGTGAGCAAAGCGAAGCCCGATCAGGCCGAAAAGCTGGCGCGACTTCTCAATCGCGATGATCGTAAACATTCGGTGGCGCCAATGTCGCTAGAACAGATGCGCGCCAGCGGGTCGGCGCCGCCAGTCATTCCGGGTGAGAAACTAGGTCGAAATACACCGTTACCGTACGATCGCGAGACCGCGACGCCGCTTGTTCGGGTAGTTTTCCCAGAGGACAATGGGGGCGTGGAACCCGTGTTGTCGCCGGTTCTTGCGGACGCGCTCGACGGACTCATTGGCGAGTGGGCTCACACGGAAGAGCTCGCTGCTCTAGGCGTACAGCCTAACATGCGCTGTTTGCTATACGGCAAACCCGGTGTCGGCAAAACCATGCTCGCGCGATACATCGGCGCGAAACTGGGTCTGCCGATCGTTGAGGCCCGGCTGGACGGTTTGGTGTCATCGTTTCTGGGAACCACCGCCCGAAACATCGGCGCGCTTTTCGACTTTGCCGACCGCTATCGTTGCGTCCTATTTCTCGATGAGTTCGATGCCATCGCGAAAGCCCGGGATGATGCCCAGGAGGTTGGTGAAATCAAGCGAGTGGTAAATGCGCTCCTTCAGTGCCTCGACGCTCGGGATCGGCGCGGATTTACACTTGCCGCAACAAATCATGAGCATCTTCTCGACGCTGCGGTGTGGAGGAGATTCGATGGCCGGATTGAGATCCCATTGCCGGATGCCGCTGCCCGAAAGAACCTGCTAGCCCGGCTTTTACCGCCGCTCACTCCAGGTGAGGCAGAGATGAAAATGCTCGTATGGATGACCGAGGGAATGAGCGGAGCCGATATTGAAACACTCATCAGCGGTGGAAAGCGTTTTCTTGTGATGAAGGAGGCTAGCGGCGCATCTGGCTCGCGGCGCAGGGGACTTTTGGGCGGACTGCGACGCCAGGCGACACTGAGCGGTCAGCTGTTCAGTGTTGAACAGCGCGCTTTGCTGTTGGGCACCAATGAAGAGCTTGCAGCTGCACTCGTCGATAACGGCGGCCTCACTCAAAGAGAGGCAGGGCTCCTGGTAGGCGTCTCGCAAAGCACAGTTTCTCGTCGCCGTCGCGATACCGCCAATCCATTGGAGGCGTGATCATTATGGCTGAGCCTCTTTCACGACCAATCCAAGTATTCCTTGACACGCAGCGGCTGATACAAGTTCAAGCAACGGGAACACGCGGTCCCAATCGCGATTTTTTCGCCGGCAACAACTCGGGCTTTCAACGGCACAAGGCGCGCTTGCGCCAACAGCTGTCGCAAGCGAGTTCGACTCTAAGGACAGAGGCTGATCCTGCGGGTTTCGTCTTGGTTCAAATGCGTGAGGAAGGGTTGGCGAAAAGCTATCGGCCTCTTGGTGCGTTGTTCACCACGCCGAACCGTTTCGCGCTGGTGGGTGGAGCCGCGATTGGTCAAATGTATTTCCAGACAACCCCCGATGCGTTGGACCGGCTAAGTGAGCTGATTGAGCAGCGAGCTGAAGTGCAGCCGCGCCTGAGGGAGAACCCGGAAACTGGCAGGATGGAGGAACGGGTTTCGGCATATCGAAGCGAAGTCGGCGCCATCGACGAAATACGCCTGCCGACCCCAGCAGACAGGTTAGGGTTCTCCGCTCGAGATGCGGTCATGTGGCTCGAGCAGGAAACGGTCATCGGCGGCTACGTGGTCGAAATGTTCAGGCCTGATCCCAGAGTGACCCCTCAGGCGGTGGAAGCGATGATTGCTCGATTTCGCGGCCGCCTTAACGAACTTGGTGGCTTGATCGCCGTACCCTTCAGTTCGCGCACCACGAAAGCGACCGCCTCCGCCTTAACGCTCAGCATCGATCTACGGAGTGATGGCCGGCGCGCTATCAGCTTGCCGCTCGTCCCAGATGTGGATGCAGAGCAAACGGAGGGCGTATCCTATGGGATATGGGGTCTTCATTCACCGGTCGGATTCGATCTACGACGACAGTCCTGCGGAGCGCTATCAGTTTCCCAGCCAGTATCTGGATCGGGTGCAACAATGCGTCGGCGACTGGATCGTCTACTACGAGCCCCGAAAAATCCGCGACACAAGAGGCTACTTCGCGGTCGCGAAGGTTCGTCAGGTCATCCCTGACCCGGGTATTCGGCCAGTCGAAGCCAACGGACCGGACATCGTCAGCAACGGCTTGGCCCTTTCAGGGACAGCGCATTGGATGTTCGATCGCGGCTTGATCACCTTGCAAGACGATCTCGAAATCCTGATCTCCCGGCAAGCAAATGACGTCGACGGCATCAGAGCGATCATCAACAAAAGCGGCCGCGCATTGGCTCCAGCGAGGGCCAGCGAACGGCCGCACCCGCATTTCCTGGCCTGGCATCGCCAGCACTGTCTCAAGCATTGATAGTCTTTACGAAATTATCGAACTTGACGAACTTACAGTTTACCTCCACATTGGTGGAAACAGGAGGACGTCATATGGCTGCTCCAAAACGCAATGATCGCGATACCGCACCGTATGCGGGAGTCGCCGCGCTAAGCTTCACCGCAAAACTGCCGGCACAGGCGGATTTCAAGAGGGTTTTGCTGGAGCGCTATCAGGAAGCTGTCACGCGTAGCCGCAAGCTCGGTCATCGTGTGTCGTTCCGGGTAGAAGTAGATCCAGCCGCTGATGCGCAAACGATCACGCCGGTTCAGGAGGAACAACCCCTTGCCATGGATGAGGTATTTCCCATTGAGGATACAGGCAAGCCCGATGCTGAGCTAGAGATGGCGCTCGCCAATGCGCGCGAGCGTGGCCGAAAGCGGGTTGCCGAAATTGTCGCCGCCGAAGACATGCTTAGTGCGGAGGCGTTTGCCAGGCTGCTCGGCACGTCGCGGGTGACGGTCAACGCCAAGCGGCAAAGTGGACAGTTGCTAGGGATTGATGGCGCCAAGCGGGGTTTTCGTTTTCCAGTTTGGCAACTCGATAAGGACGGTCGTCCATTCACAGCACTGCCGACTGTCTATGCGACGTTGGGCAATAACCCCTGGGCGGTATATCGATTCCTCGTGTCGCGCCATGGTGCGCTTGATGGTCGGACTGGACTTCAAGCGCTTCAGCGAGGCGATGATGTCTCGGTGTTGGCCGCCGCCGAAGGTATCGCTAGAGGCGACTTCGACTGAATGTCCGGCACGCCACCTCCAGCCGACTTCGCGCGCGCGACGCTCGAAATCGAACCGATAGAGCCGGGACGGACGTTCGGTCGGATCTACCGGAGTGCGTTTCCCGATCCGTTGGGATATGGCACGTCGCCAAGCCGCTTCAGCGATCCCCGGCGCCGCATCGATCCCAATCGTTTTGGTGTTCTCTATCTCGGTGATTCCTTGAAAGTATGCTTCCTTGAGGCGCTGCTCCGAGACCGACGCGAAGGGGTTCTTGACGATCTACCTATCGATGAGGCGGAACTGACAGAGCGTCGCTATGCGGAGATCATGACAGCGGCAGAGCTTCGGCTCGTTGATCTTGGAGGCGACAATGCGGTCAGGATGGGTGTGCCGAGTGATGTCATCCGGGCACAGCGACAAGGCCTGGCTCGACGATGGTCGGTGGCGATTTACGAGCATCCGTCCCGACCAGACGGGATCATCTACCCCTCTCGACTCAACGGCGCTACCAATCTCGCCATTTACGATCGAGCAGTTGGAAAGCTTCGGCCGAAGAGAGTTATGACACTTCTCGGCGTGCCGGGATTAGCTCACGTCTTGGATGATTTCAGGGTTGCCTTGGCGTAGTCAAGACCGTCAGCAAAGCGGAACTCATCCTCAAGCCGAAAAGAGCGGCTAGGGAATCGCTGGAAAAGTAGCGTACCTCAGACCTGTAATTCGCAAGGGGGTGTCGAGGCGAGTTCACGATCCGGCAACTACACGGTCCGCGGTTCGATTCCGCTCAAGACCGCCGCCTGGACGTTCCCTCTTTGTGCGTTTTTAGTCGCATAATTGGCAGTGTGGAACCTCGGTCAACAGATCGGTTCCTGCAGCGGGGCCACCGCACGAACCTTGTGGGCCCCAGTGCATTATTGGGACACAGATATACGGTAGCGGATCAGCGTCGGAGATTTTCGATGCCGAGTTCCTTCCATAGCCAGCGGAAGTCGTAAGTTGCCATGGGATCGTCCGGATCTGGCTGGCTTGCCGTACGGTTTTCGAGGTATTTGAGCCACTCGGCCGCTTTTTTCTGACCTTCTGGGGTTTTGACCGCCGTACGCGGCGAAATATTACCCAGCATTGCGATGGGCTCGTCGAGGGTCTCGCGATACTGCTTGTCCAAAAACTCATGAACGACTTTTGTGGCGATCTCAGGTGGCAGCTCCGGACCAGCCGTATCCTTGTCACGGGCGGGCCTTTCGGCAATCATCTGCTCGACGGTGCGGATTTCGGTGAGCGGCCTTCCAACCAGATCTTTCAGCGCGCCCTGTATCAGCGCCCTTCCTTTTTCGGCTCGGGCCGCCGAATTCGTCAACAGATGCAAGGTGCGACCTTTCACTTCAACATTTCCGAGAACCCGCGCACCGTCCTCCATAGTCGTGTCCCATGCGAGGTTGCCGGATTTACCGGCCTTAAGCCTTCCCTTCGGGACATCGCCAAGCCAGTTCCAGAATTTTGCGTTCTCCTGCCGCAGAGCCGGGACTGTCTTCAGCTGGGCGGTGATTTCTTTCTGGGTGATGCCGGATGCCAACGGGAAGCGGACATCGTGGAAGACGATTTCGTCTCCGTCGCCATTCTCGAAGGTTGTCTGCTCCATCCGCATCGTTCGGTCCAGGGCGTCGAACAGCCATGAGAGGGTAAATACCGGCGCGGCGTTTTGAAGTGCTTCGTCTGTTGGTACGGGCAGTTTTTTGGAGCGCCCCTTGCCGAAGATCGACCGCAAACCATCGAACAGCGCGTCGGAGGCTTCCGGCGTGAACGACAGCAATCCTCCACCAATGATGTTCTTGCCGGAGACGGAAACGATTCTGGCTGCAACTCGGTCCCATTGCTGCAATGTTTTCGTGGCAGTTCCCTCGCTGACCAGGACAGGATCTCCACCGCGGATGAGATCGCGAGCCATCAGGGATTTGCCTGGCACGATGCCGCTGACTTCGTAGAGGCTCATGACCGATGTCCGGAGCGCCTTCATGTAGGCTTTCGCCTGTGCGCCTTCCTTCCAGCCGCGCCGCTTCAGATACTCGTCGACGATATTGCCGCCCTCAACGTCGACATCCTGAGTGAGGAAGTCCTCGAAGGCGCAGCCCCAAAGCGTCATCGTCCAATGCTCGCCGAGCATCTCGGCCAGATCATCGAACTCCATGTTGCCGGTGTCGAGAACCGGCCCGAAATGGTCGTCGAGAGTGTCTTCGAAACAATCGCGCCATTCATCGCGGGCGAGAAATTTCATCAGGCCCTTGAGGTCATGGCTACTGGGCATGGCCTTTTCCCACTTTTTGTCTGTGCTCGGCGATAATTCTCGATACCGTCGGCTGGCTGATTTCGTAAAGCCGCGCCATTTCGGCGGCTGATTTGCGTCCGGACAAGACGCTCTCGGCGATTTCCAGCCGTTTCTTTGGATTGAGCTTCTTGCGGCGGCCGCCGATCCTGCCCTCGGATCGCGCCAAGGCCAACCCTGCGGAGGTGCGTTCGCGGATCATGGCGCGCTCGAATTCGGCGAAGGAACCGACCATTTGCATCATCATGCGGCCTGACGGCGTCGTCGTATCGATCGCCTCGGTCAGCGAGCGGAACCCCGCGCCGGCGGCTTCGATGCGCTCCATGATATGCAGCACGTCCTTGAGCGAGCGCGACAGACGGTCGAGCTTCCAGACGACGACGGTGTCGCCCTCTCTCAAATGGCCGAGCATTTTGTGGAGTTCAGGCCGCTCCCAGCGACCGCCAGACGCCTCTTCCTCAAAGATGCGCTTGCAGCCGGCGTCAGTAAGCGCCCTGGCCTGCGCCTTGTTCGATTGCTCGTCGCCTCTGCTCACCCGGGCGTAGCCGATCAGCACTATTGCCTCTTTCAGAAACGAACGTTTGTGGAAGCCGACGGCACGTACGATGATTCGCCCGGCGGGGTCTTTCATAATCCTCTTTCATTATGACAGTGTAAGGCAAGAGGTTTGTGAAGGGATGAACGATGCCAGCGCGGATATCGATGACGGGAAGGCAACGGGACCATCTGCTGGCGTTGCCAAACACGGAAGATGAGGTTGTGCGCCACCACAGCCTCTCCCCCGATGACCTCGCAGCGATCGCACAAAGCCGGACGCCGGAGACCCGCCTCGGATACGCGCTTCAGCTCTGTTGCCTGCGCTACCCTGGCCGATATCTTCGGCGCGGCGAACTGTTGCCGGGCATCATGCTCGATCACATTGCCGAACAGGTCGGCGCCGACAGCGAGGCGATCGCGTTGTTCGCCCGCCGCGGAGCCACACGCTACGATCAACTGGCGGCGATCAAGCAGCGCCACGGATACCGCGATTTCACAAAGCCGGCCCGTGGAGAACTCGCTGCCTGGGCGGAGCGCGAGGCCATCGGGATTACCGATGGTCGTGTTTTGCTTGATCGATTGATCGGGCGAATGCGTGCCGAGCAGATCATTATTCCCGGCGTCAGCGTAATCGAACGCATGGCCGCCGCGGCGATGCACGCTGCGGACACCGCGGTGACCGCCGAGATCGGTTCCCTTGTGTCGGATCAACAGCGCGTGGAGCTTGACGCGCTTTTGTCGGACAAGATGCATGTTCGCCAGAGCCGGCTGTCGTGGCTGCGGGAGCCGCCTTCCCGCGTCGGCAGTCGGCCGCTGTTCGAGCTTTTTGACAAGCTCGCCCTCGTCCGCACGATCGGCGGCGCGGTCATCACATCGCGGCCGGAACTGGCGGCCCGCATGGCGCAGATGGCGCGAGAGGGCAGTCTTCATACGGCACAGGCTTTCCAGCAGATGGGATCTTCCCGCCGATACGCCGTGATGATGGCGACGCTGAGCGAGCTCGCAATCACACTCACGGACGCTGCGCTGACCATGTTCCAGTCGCTCGTCGGCCGCGCGAACCTGCGCGCCCGGAAGCGGCTCGAGGGGACGATCGCCGCCTCGGACGAGCAGGGCCGCACACGGCTGATCCGCATTGCCGACGTGCTTGAGGCCCTTGTAAAGACTGCCCGGAAAGGCGGTGACATCGCAGCGGCCGTCACCTCGGTCGCGCCGCTCGAGGTCGTCGAAGCCGACGCAGCCATCATTCGGCGCACCGTTCGCCCCGGAAGGCCGGACGTACTCGGCGAGCTTTCCCATGAGCACCGCGTGTTCAAGCAGATCGGCGCCCGGTTCCTGGCGAGCTTCACCTTCGAAGGCCGCCGCGCCTCGCAGCCATTGCTCGCGGCGATGGCTGTCCTGGTGGACCTTGGCGGTGACTGGCGCAAACCACTGCCAGAGAACTTGCCGCTCGCGCATATCGAACGACGCTGGTATCGCCACGTCTTCCAAAATAGCTCGATCGATCGCACCTACTACGAACTCGCTACCTTCTTCACGCTGGCCAACGCGCTTGCAAGCGGGGATGTCTGGGTGCCGGCATCACGGATCCATCGTTCACTGGATACGCTTCTCACACCAGCTTCACCCGCAACGAATCTCGTCCCCGCGCGGCTACCGACCGTTCCGGTGATCAGCGCCGAGATCTATATCGAGTCCCGCGCGGCCGAGCTCGATGCCGCTCTCCTCGTCACGGCACGCGGCCTGCCGGGGAAGGATGCGGCGATGTTCACCGGCGGCAAACTCCGTTTCCCAAAAGAGCAGAAAGACATCGAGGCCGAGAATGCTGGCGCCGTTTCCGCCTCCATCTACCGGCTGATGCCGCGCGTGCGGATCACCGACATGCTCAATCAGGTCGTTCGCTGGACGGGATTTACAGATCACTTCGGTCACATCTCGACCAGTTTGCCGCCCGCCAACACGCGCGCCTTCATGGCGACGCTCATCGCCGAGGCGACCAACCTCGGCTTGTCGCGCATGGCCGAGGTATGCGGAGCGGGATCCCGCCGGGCGCTGTTGCGGATGCAGATGTGGCATATGCGCGAAGACACGTTCCGGGCAGCGCTCGCATGCCTCACCGATGCAATCCACGCCGAGCCGCTATCGGCCTGGTTCGGCGAGGGCTGGCGAGCATCGGCGGACGGGCAAGCCTTTTATCTGGGCGGCCCCGGTGAAGCTGGCGGTGCCGTCAACGCACATTACGGGCGCGATCCGATCGTCAAAATCTACACCACGATCACCGACCGCTACGCGCCGCTCCACCAGAAGGTCATCGCCGGCACCGCCGGAGAAGCAATTCATTCGTTGGACGGAATCCTTGGCCACGAGAGCACCGTGAACGTTGGGGCACTTCACGTCGATGGCGGCGGCGTGTCGGATATCGTCTTTGCCGTCATGCACTTACTCGGACTTTCCTTCGAACCCCGTATTCCGCGCCTGTCGGATCGCAAACTTTACGCGTTCGAACCGAAAGCCCGCTATGGCGGTCTGGCGCCGTTGTTCGGCCATCGTCTCGACGCCGGGATGATCCGGGCGCACTGGGATGATATTCAAAAGGTGATCCATGCGCTCGGGAACCGGGTGGTGACGCCTTCGCTCATTCTGAAGAAACTCTCCGCTTACCGGCAGCAGAACAGCCTGGCAGCCGCGCTGCGCGAAATCGGCCGCATCGAGCGCACGCTCTTCACCTTGCGCTGGTTCGAGGATCCCGAACTTCGCCGCCTCGTCACCGCCGAGCTCAACAAGGGTGAAGCGAAAAATTCGCTCTCTCGAGCGGTCGCATTCCACCGCCTTGGCCGTTTCCGGGATCGTGGGCATGAAAACCAGACGAGCCGCGCTGCGGCCCTCAATCTCGTCACCGCCGCTATCATCCTGTTCAACTGCCGCTATCTCGGCCGCGCGGTCGAAGCGATGCGCCAGCGCGGAACGGCATTCAACGAGCGGCTAATCTCGCAGCTCTCGCCGTTGGGCTGGGACCATATCAACATCACTGGCGATTATGTCTGGTCCGACAGCCTGGTGGTCGACGGCGACGGATTCCTGCCGCTCAGGATCGGCGCCTCATAGCAGCCGCCGGCCCGCCTACCGTATATCTGTGTCCCAATAATGCACTGGGGCCTGTCAGAGTTATTCTCGTTGCCACATGGGGGGTCAATGGAACAGTTCTCGAACATTCTCGCTATCGCAACGGCTGCGGTCCCGCCAGAATATTTCTACCTGCCCTTTGATGGCGGTGACGGCGTATATCGTGAGCGTGTCTATTATAGAAAAGAGGCCCGCGATTCGGATTTTGCGCCAGTGCCGATTGAGCGCAATTCCAAATGGCATGTCATTGTCCGCCGCAGGCCGGAGGTGGACGAGTGATTCCGACTCAAAATATTGTTGCATGGGGTAACGTCGTTCCGTGGGCCGATCAGCGTCAGATCGAACAGGATCTGATCATTAGCCGCGCGATCGTCGAAATCTTCTCGGACCCGGTTCTCCGCGAAGAGCTACGCTTCCGAGGCGGCACTGCACTCAACAAGCTGCATTTCGCTTCTTCAAGGAGGCAGCGATGGCAGTGGAATGGACGATCACGACCGAGGGCAGGAACGAATTTGGCGACACCTGCCGGAAGGTGGTCCGCATCGGACCCAGACCGGCAAAATGATGGGTAAAAAACATGGGATGCTCCCCGAAATCGAGGAGCGCTCCCACATTGATTGGATCATCTAGAAAACTAGGCGGCCTCGAGGCCCTTCAGCGCCTTCGCGAAGGCGTCCTTGACCGGCTTGGAAACGTCGGCCGCCGCCCTGGCGGTGAGCGCCTGGATGTCCTTGACTTGCTCGACACCCATTTCGAGGCGCTTGCGCAGAAAGATCCTGTGCAACTCAAAAACTTCGGACAGCGACTTCACACGGGCCAGAGCCTCAAGGTGCGAGAAGTCAGCTTCGGCGTTCGCGCGCAATGCCGCGATCATCTTCAGCGACAACTCGTTGCCGGCCGACTTCGCGGTTTCGGCGCTCGACTCGAGCGCCTTCTGGGTCTCTTCAGCCCCTGATTTGAATTTTTGAAGCACCTCGTTCGTTTGCTCTATGCCCTTGTCTGCGACGGCGCGAAGTTGATCGGTAGCCTTGCCGGGATCGAATGCCGCAAATTCGGTGGCTTCGGTTACGCTCGACTTGTCAGTGGGTTTGGACATTTCTTGAACCTCCGCTTGAAGATGGTTTCCCGCCCGCGACAGCACATTGGGGCTGATGTGTGACAGTGGTATGTGCACTGCAACAATCTGGTGCGGCGTGCCGGCTCGGCCGCTCCAGATCGGCTTCGCGCGGACGTGCCAGTGATCGAATGGGTTACGGGTCATGACGTGCCGTCATGATCATGGCGCGCGCCGGCCTCGCCTTTGCCGAGAACGGATTCAGATCGGACCGGCGCGCCGGCCTCGAATTTCCCGGGCGCGCTCCGGGCCACCACGATGGTGGGCATCGACGATCTGCCCGCCCATCGCCAGGTAGCCGGCCTTGCCGAGGTGCTTGTCGAAACGGGCGAACATGCTGTCCCCCGCGCCGGCCTGTGTGAGATGCTCCCGGAACAGCCGGATCGTCTTGGCGTCGGCACCCTGTCTCCGAGACCCAGCCCGAGGAAGCGCATGAAGGATTGTCGGTCCTGGATCTGGTCGGCGTGGTCGTCAGACAGGCCGTAGAGCTCCTGCAGAACCATGATCTTGAACATCATCACCGGATCGTAAGGCTGCCGGCCAAACCTCAGGCCCTGGCCTTACGTTTCGTCGCAGGTTTCTTGGCTAGAGCTGGCTTCCTTCCCAAGCCTAGCGACTTTGCCAAAGCCGAACGGCTCGCCGAATAACTCGGCGCCACCATTGGATAGTCCTTCGCCAATCCCCATTTCGCCCGGTATTCATCAGGCGTCAGCCCATGACTGGTCGCAAGATGGCGTTTAAGCGACTTGTATTTCTTACCGTCCTCGAGGCTGATGATGTAGTCCGGAAACACCGACCTTTTGGGGTTAACTGCCGGTTTGAGCGGGGGTTCTGCAATGGGAGATGGCGGGCTAATATTCGACAATGCCGAATTCACGCTCGCGATCAAATCCGGCAATCCGGACACTGGAATAGCGTTCTTTTGGACATAGGCGGTAACGATATCGGCAGTAAGTTCAATCATATTATTGTTTGGTTCCCCGGGCATCGACGTGCTCCTTCAATCACCATATTCTCATATCCGTCAAAGCGACGATATGCGGCCAACCTATGCCATTTGGACTTTCTCCAATCAAGTCGGATATTTGGCATTTCTGTATGACGCAGGGGCAAATGCGAACGTTCGTTTGGTGGCAAAGCGTAGCCACGCCAAACCAACTTCCCGGTTAGTGCGGGACCAAAGAATATTGAAATTGCCTCAATTGACGATAGGCCAGGGGCGTCAAAGGCGGGGTCTGAGGTTATGCAAAGCGAGATATCAGGGAGTATAGATCGAAAATGCCTAATAAAGCTTATGCTGTTTCTATCCATGTCCTTTGGCCGGACCACCTAACTGCTTACGATCGAGAGCATCAGCCCATCTATTTGAAGCTCCTGGAAGCGTGGTTCGACGAAGCCAGCGTAGAAGAAATGGCGGAAATTTTGGGTATCGATCCGTGGGAGGAGCCAGTTCGCGCCCGCGACGCGGTTCGCAGCCATCTCGATCGAGGGGTGTGGCTGTTGACTACGGGATCCAAGGAGCTTTTCAAATCCTTGCCGCAAAAGTGCCCATAGAATCGGCACGAATTCTTTGCCAGTTGATGGACCAATGCGCGGACGGCGGCTCGGACGAAGAGCGGTGAAGCTATCGTCCAGAGCTCTCCGATAGTTCGCCCATGCATTCCTCGAGCTTCTCCAGG